>NZ_JAZOUG010000275.1:0-2565 GCF_045657965.1 Treponema sp.
AACAATTTTAAGGAAAAACCTCATGCGCTCATGGGAAGAAAAGCTTTAAAGACCGTAATGACAGGTTATGAGTCCGTTGCGAACAATCTGCTCCGCCAGGGCGTGAAGAATACATCCGTTATTTATGACCGTCTGAAAGAAGTCGGCTACAAAGGAAGCCTGAGCGGCATAAAACGCTATGTCACCGCGAATAAAAATCTGCTTCCGCCCAAAAGGTACGCTGTCGAACCGCAGGGAAGCAGGGGCTTGAGGTATTTCACGAACCCCGGAGAAGCATTCCAGATGGACTGGGGCTTTGTGAAGGTTCGTGATTATTCAGGGCTTGAATATCAGGCTGCATGTTTTGCGATGATTTGTCATCACTGCGGAATGAAATACATTGAATTCTTTCCGAACGCAAAACAGGAAAATCTCTTCATTGGAATGATTCATTCGTTTCAGTATATGGGAATTCCTCAAAAAGTCCTTACGGACAACATGAAGTCCGTAGTCATCAAAAGGGATTTTGAAGGCCGGCCTGTCTGGAATCACGACTATGAAGCATTCATGAAGGCAGTGGGCTTTGAGACCAAATTATGCAAGCCTCGGCACCCTTTCACGAAAGGCAAGGTAGAGCGTCTTGTCAGGTTCGTCAAGGAAAATTTCATTGCAGGGCGTCAGTTCGTGAATGTCACAGATCTCAACGAGCAGGCTATGCAGTGGTGCAGTGACAAGAACAGCCTTTACAGAAAAGAAATCGAAGGATTTCCTGTCGTGACCCATCAGGATAACTGCCGTAAAATCTGCCAGCCGCTTCTAAAGGAGCCGGCGATACTGCTTTATCTGTTTCCGGAACGAAAAGTCAGCTTTGACGGCTTCATCACCTATGAAGGGCGTCGTTTCGGAGTTCCGTATTCCTATGGTCAGAGCATCGTACGTGTGAACAGAACTGACAGAATCCTGTCAATTTATTCTGACGACATGACAAAATGCCTTGTCACCCACAATGTGACCTGGAGCAGAAGGGATTCGTTCTGCCACGACCAGTACGCAAAACCCGAACAGCCGGAAGAATTTCCTACGGCACCGGTAAAGGCAATCGTGCAGCAGGCTCTTGAGGATGATACTGCTGACGGATTCAACAAATTTAATTTCGAGTGATGATATTATGGATGATACAAAACTAAACCTTATAATGCGCTGCTTTGACAGCCTAAAAGTAAAGATGACGGAAGAAGAACTTTCAACCTTCATTCTTGATAATGATTTTTCGAATGCGGACATTGATGCAGTTATGCGGATGTTTACATTCCTTGAGAAACGCAACAACGAGGCTTCAATTCAGATGATGCTCAGATTGAGCAAACTTCCGCTGAAATCCCCGAAGACATTCGAGAATTTTGATTTCAGTCAGGTTCACGGTAAGAACGTTAGCCAGCTGGAAGGATTGCAGTCACTTTCGACCCTTTATTCGCACAAGAATGTCGCGCTTATCGGGCCAGCGGGAACCGGAAAAACTCATATTGCCATGGCTTACGGTTATGAATGCTGTCAGCATAAGCTTAAGACTTACTTCATAAAAATGTCAGAGCTTAATGACATGTTCACACAGGCTCGTGCATATGGACGGAGCGGAAGAGTCATTTCCAATCTTGTGAAGCCATCCTGCCTGATTATTGATGAGGTTGGCCACTGTGTCTTTGACAGGGAGAACACAAGGATGTTCTTCGACCTCGTAGACCGGCGCTACAACAAGGAAGGCCCGTACACAATGATTTTTACCAGCAACAAGCAGCCGTCACAATGGAAACAGAACTTCAACGAGGACGATTCTCTGCTCTGTGCGCTGGACAGAATCTTTGATGATGCCCTGATTTTCAACTTACGCGGTAACAGTTATCGCGGGAAGGATTGCGAGTCGTATTCCCTGACTACACTCAGGGGAAAAGCAACCAACGCCGAACTTCCAGCGGTAAAATAATCTAAGTTCGAAGAGACTGAGTTTTTGGTTGTTTCTCTTGAACTAATTTTTGGTTTTTCTCAGTGGACTATCTGTGGCTATTTCAGGCGAACTCTAATAATGAAAAGTCATAAAGATAAATATAGATTTATTGAACATTTAGTTATGGTTATTTATCAGATGGCAAATGAACCTTGTAAAACAATAATTACAGATTTTATTAATAATCTGGAAATTGCAAAAGATAAAACATCGTACGAGTATATCTCCTTTATGTTAACTATTAAAAATCTAAAATTTGATATAGATGATGAAGAATTAAAAATCAATATAAAAAATCATATAAAAAGTTTCCCTTCTAATACATTTAATCGCACTTTTTTTGGTTTACAATCTTGTCTCGATACTGTTTGTAAAAAAGACTCTTCTTATGTTGAATTAGCAAATGAAGTAGATAATATAATTCAAAAATACAATAAAAATAAGATTCCGCTTTCAACAGGAGAAAATATTAATTCCCAATAAACTCCATATTCCATGGCTTCGATCTAGAATTTGAAAAATAAAAAGCATTGAGTTTAATCAATATGCAGATTCTTTATATCTGAATATCAGCAATAATCATC
>NZ_JAZOUG010000276.1:0-2715 GCF_045657965.1 Treponema sp.
GGGCTTGCTGATGCTGCACCGAATGTAACGTTGTATGGAGTTCCGTTAACTGTAACTGTGTCGCCGTTAGACTGAACGTTGTAGCTCTGTCCGTTGACTGTAACAGTGTATGAACCGTTTGAAGAAGCTGCTTTTGGAGCCTCTTTGATTCCGAATGTTTTTTCTGCATCAACAGGACCGTTTGCACGTGTTTCGAAGAATTTTGTAGCTACTTTCGGGAACATAGCATATGTAAGAACGTCTTCTACAGAGCCGTTTCCACCGTTAGCCTTAGCTTCTTCAACCATTTTGTCCCACTCTGGAGCAATTTTGTCTGCCGGGCGGCAAGTGATAGCCTCTTACATTTTGTTCTGTTCGACAGCTTTTTTAACGAGGTCTTTGTTTGGTTCAGCAGGAACTTTACCATATTTACCTGTGAGGAGGCCACAGAACTCACCGGTCATGCGCTCGTAGCGGCCGAAGAGTACGTTGAATACAGCCTGTGTACCGACAATCTGTGATGTAGGTGTAACGAGTGGAACGTATCCGACATCTTTCTGAACGAGTGGAAGCTCTGCCAAAACCTGGTCGATTTTGTCTGAAGCACCCTGCTGCTTCAGCTGGCTTTCAAGGTTAGAAAGCATACCGCCTGGAACCTGTGATTTAAGAATACGTGTATCTGCACCGAGGAATTTTGACTCGAGTGAAGCGTAGTGCTTACGGATGTCGCGGAAGTAAGCAGCGATTTCAAGCAAAGCACCGATGTCGAGGCCTGTGTCGAACTCTGTGCCTTTGAGCATTTCAACTACAGTCTCTGTCGGTGAGTGAGATGTACCCATAGCCATTGCAGAAATTGCTGTATCGAGAACGTCAGCACCAGCTTCAGCAGCTTTGAGAAGAGTAGCAACTGAAAGACCTGTTGTTGCATGTGAGTGGATTTCGACAGGAAGATCAACCTTTGATTTGATTGCTTTTACGAGATCGTATGCTTCGAATGGTTTGAGCAAACCAGACATATCTTTGATACAGATTGAGTCTGCACCGAAGTCAGCATAAGTTTTTGCAAGGTCTGCATAGATTTCTTTTGTGTGATATGGAGTTGTAGCGTAGCTGATAGCCATCTGAACGTGTTTGCCAGTTG
The DNA here is from genome assembly GCF_045657965.1 of Treponema sp. GTDB lineage: Bacteria > Spirochaetota > Spirochaetia > Treponematales > Treponemataceae > Treponema_D. The sequence goes on from NZ_JAZOUG010000276.1 coordinate 1,121, forward strand.
CTTTTGCAGCTTTTGTAGCGCGCTCAAGGTTTCGCGGGTCGTTACAAGCATCGAAAATACGGAATACATCAACACCGTTTTTTGAAGCGTATTCAACGAACTTGTCGACTACATCGTCTGCATAGTGGCGGAAACCGAGAAGGTTCTGACCGCGCAAGAGCATCATGATTTTTGTGTTTGGCATTGCAGCGTGCAATTTGCGGAGGCGCTCCCATGGATCTTCATTAAGGAAGCGGATGCAAGAATCGTAAGTTGCTCCACCCCAGGCTTCTGCAGCCCAGTAACCGATTTTGTCAATTTTTGGTGCGATTGGCAGCATATCTGCCAAAGTCATACGAGTAGCGTGAAGAGACTGTGTAGCATCACGCAAAACAAGTTCAGAAATACCAATTTTCTTAGCCATTTTTTATCCCTCTAAATTATTGTTTTTCATGCAAAGCTGTTGCAATAGCAGCAACGATTGCTTTCTGGTCAACAGCAGGTGCGGCTGACGGAACATCTGCTTTCGGCTCTTCTTTATCAAGACCTGTTGCATGAACAAAAAGGCGGAGCCCGTTCATACAGATAATCAAGATAACAAGGAAGCTGAAAACAACACACATACCAAGCAGAGTAAGGATAATACTCTGGTTAAGCATTTCAGCGATTGTCATAATTCCTCCAACGGATATGATTTCGTAAAAAATAGAATTTGCATAAAAGTATAAATGATTTTTTAGTTTTCTTCAATGTGAGAAAAAGGGAATTATTGAGAAATCATCAACATTATGCTATTGTTTTACCAGCTTATGAACAAAAGACAAAATGTTATTTTATCAATACTAATACTGATTTTTTCACTTGCAATAATTCCAGGCTGTTCGAAAGAAGAAAGTTCAGAACAGTCATCAGAAACTCTTTCCCAGCTTCAGTTACTTCTTGAAAACCCGGCAATTTCAGCCCAGTCAAGATATGCAGTAATCAACAGAATTGCAAATTTATTTTATGTACAGAATAAAACCGATGAAATGGTTCTTTTTTTGACAGACTGGGTCGAAACACATCCGGGAGACACTTATAACTCTTACTGGCTTTATATGGTAGCCGCAAATTATTTAAAAGCCGGCGAAGAAGCAATTGCAGAATATTATTATGAACGCATTATAAATAATTTTCAGGATCTGCTTGTAAATAACGAGTCACTTCACTTTTCATGTCTTCAGCATTTAATTCAAATCAGTAAAAATTCTTCAAACAGAATAAACTACTTTAATAGAATAATTCACGATTTTCCACAGAACATGAATACAACCGAAATGTATTTCAGACTTGCACTTGAATACGAAAATGTCGGTGAATGGGATCTGGCATTAAAATCATACGAGCTTTTTCTTGAACAGCCGGATTCTTCAACAATCCAGATTACAGGACTTCCGAATGCTTACACAAAAGCCCGTCAGATGGTCAACTTTTCAAAATCATCAAAAGACTGGACATTTGCAAGCCTTGCAGAACTTGAATCATCTGTAAAAAAGGCAATTTCTTCATATAACTGGCGCTCACTTGACCGTTACCGCTCAAAAGTTAATTTTTTTGCAATGAGCTGGAAATCAAGT
>NZ_JAZOUG010000277.1:0-15115 GCF_045657965.1 Treponema sp.
CCAACTCCTTGGCTCACAGAACGACATGGCTACGATCCGACTTTACAAGCTGGTGGGCATGGGGAATTGATGTTTATTTCGGCTACCATCCGACAATCGGCGAAAATATTTTTACATATATTCCGCTTGTCTTGAGCACAACCTTCCAGCCAGCCTTCCGACGATTTGAATTCCCGGTTACACTTGGCGTAGGCGCTGCCATGGAAAACTATTTGAGCCGCACTTACTTTCCGGGGCTTATCTTAAAAGGTCAGGCAGGCATTTATTACCGTGTAACTCCAAGCTGGTCATTCGGAATGGAAGGGGACTATATGTATATGCCGCAGTGGTATGACAATCCGAAATACAATGATTACGGCTTGTTTGCATCATGGGCTTTATCTGCACGCTATCACTTCTAATTCAAGGAAAATAAAATGAAAAAATATATTTCAAAATTAACTGTCCTGCTGGTTTTTTTTTCAACTTTATTTGTTTCATGCAGCGGGGTTATTTTTTATGATATCAGAAAAGAAGTTGCTCTTGATGATGCAAAAATTTCAGGCGATATAAAAAGTATTATCCGCTGGACAAACGGCTCAACTGAATGTGTTGCTGTTGCAAACGGTAATATTTACTACAGAAGTGTTGAAAGCAGTGTTGTTGATTCAAAAATTGACTGGTCAACTCTTTCAAAGCCGGCTTCAAACGTAAAGGTAGAAGTTCTGGCAGCAGATGAAACAAATCTTTATGCAGCCACAATTGTTTATGAAGATGATGATGACGGCTACAACACTCCGACATCCCGCGCCCTTTACTGCTACGACGGCTCTTCCTGGACACAGCTTTATGGTTATTCTTATTCTTCGGATAATTTTACACTTTTCTGTACAAACACGCCGCAGAATACTAACCGCCATGCATATTTCAGATACGGCTCAACTGTCTGGGAATTGAGCGGAACTACAGCGCTTGCAGACATCACTGCTATAGATACAACAGGTGCATCTGATAATTCCACGACCCCAACAACAGGCGTAAAAAGCTGCACTGTTCTTGGAACTGATGTCTATTTCAGCTCAGCTTACGCAATGACTTCAAACGAAACTGCTTCAGCTGTTGCAACATATATTTACTACTGTTCAGGCGATTGCGTTTCTTACTCAGGAGATGGTTCATCATGGACAGCTGTTGACTTAAACTGTGACACAATTCGTTCTATGGCAGTTACATACGATTACCTTCTGGTTGGAACTGATGAAGGAATTGCCCATACAACAATGAGCACCGGAATCCCTTCAAGCGGTACTGCAGATTTTTCGACAAACGCAGATACAACAATGTCTTCATATTATGAAGTTCAGGCGCTTTTAGCTGTAAATCCGTCAAAAACAGAAACCGGCGGAACTCTTTTTTCTGCAATTGATACTTCAGGTACTTCAGCAAGCTTAAACAACGTCGGTCTCTGGTCATATTTTGCAAGCAAAGGCAAGTGGAACCGGGAATAGCCGTAAAAAGCGTTTTACAATCTTACAACTGCGTATAAAGGCAGGTTTAAAAGCCAGTCCTGTACGCAGATTTTTGCAAGTGAAAATCTTGTGGCTGTTTTGTTTTTGTATTTTTCACGGAAAAAGACCAGGCTTTTTGAGCGCACATTTTCACCGGCTTTTACTTCAACCGGTACAAGCACACCAGCTTTTTGAATCAGAAAATCAAGTTCATAGGTTGCTTTTTCACCACTGTAGTAGTAGGGAATGTGTTTTGTGTCTGAAACAATCTGCTGAAGCACATACTGTTCTGTAACAGCACCTTTAAATTCTACAAAAAGTTCGTTGCCTTCAAGAATAGAAGAGGCATCGAGTCCTGAATGAGCGCCCAGCAAACCGACATCGATAAAATAAAGCTTGAAGGCAGTAAAATCAGCATAGGTTTTGAGCGGAACGGCTGGTTGTGAAACTTTCTGGACTTTTGTAATTAAACCGCAGTCTTTTAAAAGTTCAATAGCTTCTTCAAAATCTTTTGCTCTGGCTCCTTCTTTGATTTTTCCGAAAAAGAATTTTTTGTTTTCTTTTGCTAGCTGCATCGGAATTGAATTCCACACGAGCCGAACTTTAGAAAGCTGTTCTTTTGGAATATATTTGCCAAAGTCATCTTCATAATCTTTTAGAATCTGATTCTGCATGGTACGAACCTGTTCGTAATTTTTGTGCTCGGAAAAATATTTGACTATTTCAGGCATTCCGCCGACATACATATACATTTTAAGCCAGTAAGAATATGTTCCGTGAAAATCATTTATAAGCTGAGTGTCTGATCCTGTAAGAACCTGTGCAAGCTGATTTTCTCCCATTGCCATGAGAAATTCTCGGAAAGTTAGCGGATACATCTGCAAGGTATCAACTTTCCCGACTGGAAAAGAAATGTCTTTATGAAGGGCAAGACCTAAAAGAGAGCCGGCTGAAGCAACTGCATATTGAGGGGCTTCTTCACAAAAGTATTTGAGAGATTCTAAGGCACGCGGACATTCCTGAATTTCATCAAAAATAATGAGAGTGTCCTCTGGTGTTACTTCAGTTTTACATTCAATATTTATGTTTGTAAGAATGCGTTCAAGATTATAGTCGCCTTCAAAAATATTTTTCATCCGCTGGTTTTTAAAAAATGTAATGTAAGCAGTTTTTTTGAAATACTGGCGGCCGAATTCTTTAAGAATCCAGGTTTTTCCGATTTGACGGGCCCCTTTTAAAATGAGCGGTTTGCGGTTTTCTTTCTGCTTCCATTCTGAAAGCTGACTGATAATAGTTCTGTTCATGAATTTGCGCTCCTTTTACATTTTTTCGGGGATAATTAACTATATTTTATACACTTTTTCGGGGTTTAACAAGTTATATTATTGCAATTTTTCGGGGGTATTTAACTATATTTTATACACTTTTTCGCGGATAAATGTATCTTTAATTTTTTTGTTTTCGTGCTATACTGTCTTTATGTCTGACCTTTTCGAATCAACAAAAACTGAAAAACAGCCTCTTGCCGCACGCATGAGACCGCGAAATCTGGATGAATACATCGGGCAGGATCATATTGTCGGTAAAGGCAGGCTTTTACGGCGGGCGATTGCAGCAGACCAGCTTACTTCAGTTATCTTTTACGGGCCTCCGGGAACAGGAAAGACAACTCTTGCCAGAGTCATTGCAAATCACACTTCTTCAAATTTTATAACGCTGAATGCAGTTTTGACCGGTGTTGCTGATATCCGCACGGCAATCAAAAATGCAGACGATTTTTACAAACTTTACAACAGACGCACGATTCTTTTTGTTGATGAGGTTCACCGCTGGAACAAAGCCCAGCAGGACGCTCTTTTGCCCTGGGTCGAAAACGGCACGATTATTCTGATTGGAGCTACCACAGAAAATCCTTTTTTTGAAGTAAACAAGGCTCTTGTAAGCAGATCCAGAGTTTTTCAGCTCAAAGCACTTACAAAAGAAGATTTGACAAAGGCCGCTCAAATGGCACTAACTGATGTTGAGCGCGGTTACGGTCACTGGAAAGTCGAATTTGAAAAAGGTGCGCTTGAACATCTTGTAGACACTGCAAACGGAGATGCCCGCTCACTTTTGAACGCGCTTGAACTTGCCGTAGAGACCACACCCGAAAAATGGAATCCCGAAGCCCGCATTCCAGAGCCTGCGTGGGGAAGCACGATTTACATTTCTAAAGAAACGGCAGAAGAATCGATCCAGAAAAAAGTCGTTCTTTACGACAGGGACGGCGACTATCACTACGACATAATTTCGGCTTTCATAAAATCGCTGCGGGGGCGTGACCCGGATGCCGCAATGTACTGGCTTGCCCGCATGATTCGTGCAGGCGAAGACCCGCATTTTATTTTCCGCAGAATGCTCATTTCTGCCTGCGAAGACACTGGCTTGGCCGACCCTTACGCTCTTGGAGTTGTTACAAGCTGTGCCGACGCTTTTGACCGCGTAGGATTGCCAGAAGGACGGTATCACTTGGCTCATGCGGCTCTTTATCTTGCAACTGCCCCAAAATCTAACAGCAGCATGGCTTTTTTTGATGCCCTTGCCTCTGTCGAAAAAGAAGATGCCGAAGTTCCGAATCACCTTCGAGATTCAAGCCGTGATGCAGAAGGATTTGGTCACGGAGACGGATACCTTTATCCGCACGCCTACCGCGACCACTGGGTAGCCCAGCAGTATCTTCCGACAGAACTTGTAGGGCGCGTTTTTTACACGCCGACCACTCAGGGCTACGAAGCAAAAATCCGGGACGAAGTTTTAAGCCGCCGCGAAATGCAGATTTCTTCAATTCTGGAAAATATTCCTCCCGAAAAGCCGGACACAGGCGCAAGCTGCGGAATGCATCCTCTCCCACACTTTGCAGGCGATTTTTCAAATCCAATCGGTGAATGGTGGATTAACAAAAATTTTAATCAGAATAACACCGTAAAATCAGAAAACCTTACCTTTACCCCAAAAGACGAACGCAAAGAAAGTGCCCTTGACCGTGCCGATAAATCATGGAGAAGCCGCTTAGACTCAAACCGTGCCGAAGTGCTTCTTGCAATCCGCGATGCCATGGTAAATCTTGCAAAGCTCACCCGCCATACCCGAAGCCTTGTCTGGAATGCCGACGACGGTCTTTTGCTCTGGGACGTAAGCCGCAAAACACCGGAAGGCATTACCTGCGGAATCTGCAGAAGCGAAAAAGGAAAGGAAATTATGGAGCAGTACGGCCGCACACTCGACGATTTAGACCGTCCTGTTCTTTCAGTGCGTCCCCAGACAACCGAAAATTACCTTACAGCCGAAAACTTTAAGGCAATTCTTGAAGATTTTGCAAAAAAAGACATCGTTTTTGACAGAATCTTCTTCCGTGACCCGTTTCTGGGTCAGGATTCCGCTGACGTTCTGGCGTATGCTTTGAATGAAGTTAAAGATTTTCCGAAAGATTTTTCAGTAATTATTTCGCAGCGGATTCCATGCCATGGTCAGAGAATAAGCGACCTGATTCGTAATCAGGTTTTATCCGGAAAACTCGACGAACTTCCAAAAAAATTTGAACTGATTCTCAAAAAAATGGAACTTTCTGAAAACGAATTCTTTGGTGACTCAGAAAATCCGCTTTTTAACTGGAATGCAGAAACGATTGCAGAAAGTTTCAAGAAGTACGGTTTTGAAGTAAAGTCAGCTTCGAAAATTGTTACCGAAAAACGCAGAATTTCCGAAACCGAGATAAATAAGTGGTTTGATTCAGAAAATTCCAGCTACGGAAAAGTGCTTTCGGCTGCAGTCGGAAACGAAGATATTGAAAAAGTCAAAAATCTTCTTCTTTCAGCAAGCCAGAAAACACTCTTCAACTGGAACACAGAGATAGAATTTATGACAGTATCTTTTATTCCTGAGAAGTAACTTCTTTGTAGAATTCACAGAAATCTGAGCGTTTTTCTTTTGTAAACTGGATTGCAGTGCGCGGATGCTGATTTAAAACACCTGTCATAAGGTATTGTAAATCATAGCCCCAGACAACGCCGTTTGCTTTCATAGGGTTCATGTAGTCTTCAATAAACTTAAGGACAGGGAAAAGCTTGTATTTTGGATTTCTTAAGAAACCAAGAAGAAGTTCCATTGCACAGTTACCTGCACCACGGCCCATTGCAGAATAGGTTGCATCAAGGAAATCTACACCGTCACCTGCTGATTCAATTGTATTTGCAAAAGCAAGTTTCTGATTGTCATGAGCATGAATACCGAGCTTTTTGTTGTATTTTGCAGCAAATTCGCCGTAAATGTCGGCAATTCGGGCAATCTGTTCCGGGTAAAGGGCTCCATAGCTGTCTACAATGTAAATTACATCGGCAGGAGACTTTCCGATTAAATCAAGGGCAACTTTTAAATCAGATTCCTGAGAATTTGAAATTGCCATAATGTTACAGCTGACTTCATATCCTTTCTTTTTTGCATCTTCAATCATATCGATTGCACCTGGCATCTGATGAAGATAAGTTGCAACACGGATTAAATCGACAGGGCTGTTTGACTTTTCCTGAATATCGGCTTTGTAATTACAGCGGCCAACGTCTGCCATAATTGCAAGTTTAAGGTCAGTATTGTTATCGCCAACGACTGAGCGGATAAAATCATCGCTTGAAAATTTACAGGGACCAAACTTTGATTCGTCGAACATTTCTTTATCAGCACGATAGCCGAATTCCATATAATCAACGCCGGCTTTTACATTTGCTTCGTAAAGTGCTTTTTCAAATCCTTCCGGAAAATAAAAATCATTAACCAGACCTCCGTCACGTAAAGTTGCATCAACAACTTTAATGCTTGGTCTAAAATCCATCAATTTAGAAAGTTCTTTCATCATTAACTCCTGTTACTTTATATAGTATCAAAAATCACAATCTTAGGAAATAGCAATCTTGAAATCTAATCTTCTTCTTACTATTATTCTGCCTATGTTAAAAAAATCTGTTTCGTTTCTTTCTTCAGCCGGACTTTTAATTGCTGCTGCAATCTGGGGATTTGCTTTTGTTATTGTAAAAGACAGCCTTGATTATATTGGTGCTGTCTGGATGCTGGCTTTTCGTTTTACAATTGCTTCAATCGGACTTTCACTCATTTACTGCAGAAAATTCAAACTCGTAACAAAAAAAACTTTACTCCGCGGCTGTGTTCTTGGATTTTATCTTTTTATGGCATATCTTGTTCAGACAATCGGCTGTAAATATACGACAGCCGGGAAAAATGCTTTTCTTACGACGGCATATGTATTTTTTATTCCGCTTTTGCTCTGGATTTTTACAAAACAGCGGCCTGCGTGGTATGTATTTTTCTGCGCGCTTATGTCTGTCACAGGAATCGGTCTTCTTGCGTTAGGAACAGGAGATTCAGGTACTGTCAATTCTGGTGATGTTCTTACTTTGTTGTGTGGAATCTTTTATGCACTTCACATAATTTTTACATCAAAATACAATGAAGAACATGATCCGGTTTTACTTACTGTTCTGCAGTTTATAGCAGCTTCAGTTCTTTCGTGGATTGTTTCACCGGTTTTTGAGAGCAGTTTTCCGCTTGAGCAGATTCAAAATCCTAAAGTAATAACTTCAATGCTTTATTTAGGAATATTTTCGACTATGATTGCTTTTGTCCTTCAAAATGTAGGATTGAAATATCTTCCTTCGGCTCTGGCTTCACTTTTGCTTTCATTTGAAAGCGTTTTTGGCGTTTTGTTCAGCACGATAATACTGAAGGAAGCAGTTACTTTAAGAATGGGAATCGGTTGTGCATTGATTTTTATGGCGGTTGTTTTGGCTCAGACACTGCCGGATTTAACGAAGAAAAAATGACGAAAAAAGCCGGGCTTATGAAAACCCGGCTTTCCTTATGATTTAAAAATTAATTTTTGCTACAAGCCCGTATGATTCTGTAGTCGGGTCTATCAAAGGCAGCATGGTAATGCTTTCTACAGGCAGATTGAGCGCTGTTTTCAGACTTTCATTTCTGTTTGCAGAATATACCCACGGAGTAATACAGCCGGCAATTTCTGATCCGATGACAAATCCGATTCCCATCGGCCATAAAACAGAATTACCTGTCATCATGAAGAGCCTTCCATTTTGCAAGTTCATCCGCTGCAGAAACCAGAATTTCATCTTCACCTCTTTTGACAATAACAAAGCGTGATTTTTCTGCGGTTCCGTTTCCCGTGACAGTCAGGCTGATTGTTGCTGCATCATTTAGAGTAACGGCATATTCACATTTTTTTGTTTTTTCGGCAGTTTCGATTGTTGCAGATCTTTTATTGTTGTGATAAAGAGCTGTTATGCCGTTTTCTGTCTTAAATTTGGCTTCATCTTTGATAATTTCAAATGTTTAATCTGTATATTGACCAAAAAATGCTTTCCCGTTATTATGTTACTATAAATAGAAACATGGAAAGGTAAAACACATGGCAATACATTCAGATAACGGATTTTTTGATAACTTTGGCGGAAAATATGTGGCAGAAGTGCTCCGCCGCCCCTTAGACGAACTCGAAACTGCTTTTAAAGAAGCCATGGCAGACAAGGCTTTTTTAGACGAACTTGAAATTATCCGCCGCGATTACATTGGCCGGGAAACTCCGCTTTATTTTGCACCTACTGCAACAAAGCTTTTAGGCGGTGCTCAGATTTACATAAAGCTTGAAGGTCTTGCAAACACCGGTGCGCACAAAATCAACAACGCTATCGGACAGTGCCTTTTGGCAAAGCGCATGGGTAAAAAGCGTATTATTGCAGAAACAGGAGCAGGTCAGCACGGACTTGCAACTGCCGCCGCCTGCGCAAAACTCGGACTCGACTGCACGATTTACATGGGCGAAGTTGATGTGCGCCGCCAGCAGCCGAATGTGGCCGCAATGGAGCTTTACGGGGCAAAAGTTCATCCTGTTACAAGCGGAAGCCGCACTTTAAAAGATGCCGTAAACGAAGCAATGCGCGACTGGGCGGCAAATCCAGACACTACCCATTATGTTTTGGGAAGTGCCTTAGGACCGGCCCCTTTCCCGGACATTGTGCGCGAGTTCCAGAGTGTAATCGGCCGAGAAGTAAAAAAACAGGCGGCAGAGCGGGGAATCAAAATCGGAGCCATGGTTGCCTGTGTGGGCGGCGGCTCAAATTCAATCGGATTTTTTGAACCTTTTATTAATGAAAAAGAGCCGCGCTTAATTGGTGCTGAAGCCGGCGGAATCGGGCCGAATGTGGGCGAAAATGCAAGCCGCATGACAGGAAACGCTGCCCGCGATGGAATCATGCAGGGCTATAAAAGCCGCTTTTTGCTTGACGAAGACGGACAGGCACTTCCGACGCGTTCAATTTCAGCAGGTCTTGATTACTGTGGAATCGGCCCTCAGCTTGCTTCTCTTGGAAAAAGCGGACGGGTTGAGTTTACTTCGATTCTGGATACAGAAGCACTGGATGCCGTTAAATTTTTTGCCAGAAACGAAGGAATTATGTTCGCCCTTGAAAGTGCACATGCAGGAGCGGCTGCAATCAAACTTGCAAAAGAAATCCCTTCTGACCAGGCAATTATAATCAATATGAGCGGCCGCGGAGATAAAGACGTCTTTATTACAAGCCCCGTTTTCCGCCCGGCTGAGTGGCTTGAGTTTTTGCATGCCGAAATTGAACGATTGGAGAGCAAAAAAGATATACATGAAGCAAAAGTGATGGGAGAAACAAAATGAATAAAATAAAATTAATGAGTCATTTAGTAGCCGGATACCCAACCAACGAACTTGCCCTTACTGCAGCCCGCGCTTTAATTAAAGGCGGTGCTGACATTCTTGAAATACAGCTGCCTTTTTCTGACCCTAGTGCAGACGGTCCTGCAATTCAGACGGCCTGTACTAAAGTTTTAGAGCGTAATTATCGTACAGCAGACGGCCTTGCTTTTATAAAACAGATTCATTCTGAATTTCCTGAAATTCCAGTTTATCTTATGAGTTATGCAAGTCTTGTTTACACTCCCGGAGTCGAAAATTTCTGTAAAAAAGCAGCTGAGTGCGGCGTTAAAGGCATGATTATCCCGGACCTTCCTTTTGATTTTGATGAAGGACTTACACAAGCCTGCAGAAAAAACGGCATGATTAATATTCCAGTTGCAGCACCAAGTATGAGTTCAGAACGGCTTTACAAAATGGCACATGCAGGTTTTCCGTATATTTATGCAGCGCTTCGTGTCGGAATTACCGGTACAGACACAAAAATTGATTCCAAGACCCTGGAATTCTTAAAAAAAGTAAGTGAAGGCGGAAGTAAAGTTTACGGCGGATTCGGTATTTCAAACGGAGAGCAGGCAAAAATTTTAGCATCTTCTGTTGAAGCAATTGTTGCAGGAAGTGTGTTTGTGCGGATTATAACAGAAAATCAAAATGACATGCAGAAACTTTCTGAATCGGTAGAAGCAAAAGCCAGGGAATTGACAGAAATTTAAAAATCTCTAATATCTACACTTTTTTAATTTTTTTAATGAGAAATTCATAAAATTTACAGAAAATATTATGAATTTCTCGTCTTTTTTAAATAATGGGGTTATAATAACCCTTATGATTAAAAAAGATGTAGAACTCTATGGACGGAAAACTTTTTTCATAGTTCCGGACGCTTCATTAATTCCAAAAACATATCTTGAAGAGTTTTTTGAAAACGGCTATGAAACATATATAATCAATGACGATTATACCTGTTCAATTCAGACGAAAGTCCGTGAAATTACAAAGCTTTTTCCAGGTTCAATTCTTTACTTTAACATTGATGCCACAATTTCTGGAATTGAATGGAAATCTTACATTCGTGAACTGTCAGAATTTTTTGGCGATGAAAATTTAATCGGTATTTTTTATTCATCAAAACAAAATCCTGAAGATGAAGAAAAAATTAAAAAATACTATATAGAACAACTTGACATAAAGGCCGGCTGTTTTGCTCTTTCTGCAAGAAATCACGACAATTTTGAATCAATTTTAAAAGTTCTTGAAAAAACAGGAGCCAGAGGCCGCCGTAATAATGTCCGTGCAAACTGTGATTCTTCAAGCTTTGTTCAGTTTAATTATGACGGGCAGGATTTTAACGCTCAGTTACTTGATATAAATATCAGTCACTTCCGCTGTAATCTGCCGTCAAGCACAAGTAAATTTCAGATTTTCGATAAAGTACGCAGGGTAAAATTATCTTTTGCAGATTATTCATTTGTTTCAGATGCAGTTCTTATCATGAAACGCGATAGTGAAGGTAAAAATCTCTGTATTTTCATGTTTATCAAAAAAGATGATATGCCGGACCTCGAACAGTCTGATTCAAAACTTTTAAATCAAAAGATTTACCAGATTGTACTTAACGAGAATATGGATAAATTACAGAATGTTTTTAAAACAGCCGATAAATAAAAAGAGTTGTAATAAATTTCAAAAAGGAGAAAAGTTATGCTTGGATTGAAAGCAAAAATTAATATGGCATTTCTGACTGTAATGCTTTTAGCAAGTGCAGGAATCGTTCTTTTTTCTTATATTAATTCTTCAGAGGAGCTTACTGCACAGGTTGAAATCGGAAATATGAACCTTGCACATGCAGCTTCTTCTGATATTCACAGCCTTAATGACCGTGAAATGAAAATGCTTCAGTCAATTGCAAATTTTTCAACAATCCGTGATCCTGAAGTTGATTTGCATGAAAAATGGGAATTAGCCAACAGTGTTATTGAAGGCATGGACGGCTATATCGGTATGGGCTTTTATGATGAAAACGGTCTGGGCTGGACAACTACCGGTGAATATAAAGATATGAGCAGCCGTGAATATCTTGAGGTTTCAATGCAGGGACAGCCGGCAATTATGGATCCAAACTGGAGTGCAGTAAACGGAAAACTTTCTACAATGTATGCTTATCCGGTTTATGATAATGACGGAACTCAGATTGGTGAAGTTGTCGCAGTCCGTGATTCAGAAGAACTTTGCCGCACTGTAGAAAATCTTACTGTCGGTCTTTATTCGCATCCAGTTGTTATTAATGCACGTACAGGAAAATATGTTGCTCATGCTGATTTAGAGAAAGTTCAGAGCGGTCTTTCAATTCTGGAAGATTCATGTGAAGGAATGAAGGGACTTATTACCAGCATCATGCAGGGTAACGATATTGGAACGGGTGTTTACTATGATGAAATTCAGGAGCAGAAATTTGCTGCATCTTATATGGCTGTTACAGATTCTGACTGGGTTGTAATTTGTGTTGCTCCTTATTCAGACTTTTATTCAGGTCTTACAAAAGTCCTTCACAACATGATTTTGATTGGTTTAGTTGCTCTTATAATTGCTTTCCTTATGGGATTGTTTGTAGTTAATTTTGCAATCAAACCTCTCAACAGGGTCGGCTCAGCTATTAAAGATATTGCTTCAGGTGATGCTGATTTAACCCGCCGTCTTCCGGTTGGTTCAAAAGATGAAATCGGACATCTTGCTTCCGGTTTTAATGATTTTACGGAAAAACTTCATACAATCGTAAGTGAACTTAAATACTCTAAGGAAGATTTGAACAGTTACGGCGAAAAGCTGGGTAAAATGGTTCAGGATAATGCAGATTTCCTTGGTGAAATGGTTCAGTCAATTCATGGTGTTAATAACGAAATTTCAAATCAGCATGCAAAGGTTGGTGAATCTGCCGGTGCTGTAGAAACAATTTCTCAGGCTGTTCAGACGCTGCGTGATTTGCTTCAGAAACAGGAACAGGGTGTAGAGCAGGCAAGTGCCGCAGTTACTCAGATGATTGGAAATATCAATTCTGTTTCAAATTCAGTTGAAAAAATGGCCGGAGAATTTGAAATTTTACAGAGTGATGTTGATAAAGGTATTAATCAGCAGCATGAAGTTAATAAACAGATTCAGGAAATTGAATCACAGTCAAAAATGCTTAATGAAGCAAACAAAGTCATTTCATCAATTGCATCTGAAACAAACCTGCTGGCTATGAATGCTGCAATCGAAGCGGCACATGCAGGTGAGGCTGGAAAAGGATTTGCTGTAGTTGCTGATGAAATCCGTAAACTTTCAGAAAATTCTGCTTCCGAATCTAAAAAGATTTCTGCACAGCTTAAAGGAATTCTGGGTGCAATTTCCGGGGTTGTTGATGCTTCAAGTCTTTCTGACCGTTCATTCACTGCCGTTGCCGATAAAATTCAGGGAACAGGAAACCTTGTCCGCGAAATCAAGCTTGCAATGGAAGAGCAGAGTGAAGGTTCAAAACAGATTGGTGATGCGCTCAGCTTCATGAATGATGCAACAGCTCAGGTCCGCACTGCTTCAGATGGTGTAGACCAGTCACGACTTGGAATTGTAAGCAATATTGATGCACTTAAAGCTTCTTCAGATGTTGTAAAAAATCAGGTAGAAAGCATGTCTGTTAATATCAAAAACATGGAAGACTCAGACAATTCTCTTCTGAACATTACAACATCTATCAACGGTTCAATTTACCGTATTGGAAGCCAGGTAGATCAGTTCAAAGTTTAATTATTTTCCAAAAACTGCTTTAATTAATTCGCTGACGGAGCTCACTTTAGCGGCTCCGTCTTCTTTTTCCGGGGCTGCAATCTGATTAAAACCTAAGTCCCGTGCGGTTTTAATTCTCTGTTTTAATCGTGGTACAGGCCGGATTTCTCCTGCAAGGCTTAGTTCTCCAATAATAACATTTCCCTGTGAAAGCGGAACGTCAGTGCGTGCAGAATAAAGGGCTGCTGCCAGGGCAGAATCAATTGCACTTTCGGTAAGCTTTACACCGCCTGCAACATTGACATATAAATCCTGGTCTGAAAATTTAAGTCCGGTCTTTTTTTCAAGAACGGCCGCAACTCTTGCAACCCTGTTTGAATCAATTTTATCAGAATAAACCCGGCTTATGCTTGCCTTTGCCGGAACTGTGAGAGCCTGAATTTCAACAAGAAATGCACGGCTTCCTTCAAAAACACAGGAATTAGCAATTCCGGAAGGAATCGGCCCGCTTCGTTTTGTGATGAACATTGTGCTTGGATCTCCAACACCTTCCAGACCTTTTTCTGTCATTGCAAAAATGCCGAGTTCGTCTACGCTTCCAAAACGGTTTTTTATTGCCCTTAAAAAGCGTACTTCATCATCGTTGCGTTCAAAAGAAACTACTGTGTCTACCATGTGTTCAAGGCTTTTGGGACCGGCTATTGTTCCTTCCTTTGTAATATGCGCACTCATTATAAGAACAGAATCCCGTTCTTTAACCCAGCCAATCAGCTCGTTTGCACAGAATTTCAACTGATTTATTGTTCCGGGAACAATTCCCGCTTCCACTGAATACACAGTTTGAATTGAATCGATAATTACAAAAACAGGATTTAAAGCTGCCAGTGCATCTTTTATGTCTTCCAGCCGCATTGTGCAGAGAATTTCAATTCCAGAAGTGTCTAAACCAATCCTGTCTGCCCTGCCTTTAATCTGTCCTGCACTTTCTTCACCGGAAATATAAAGAATCTTTCCCTTTGTATTATTGTGGATTTTAGAGCAGGCCTGAATCATAAGTGTTGATTTTCCAATTCCTGGTTCTCCGCCGATTAAAATTGCGCTGCGCTTCATCGCTCCGCCGCCAAGAACACGGTCAAATTCTTCAATTCCGGTCTGAATTCTTGTATTTTCCTGTGGTGAAATTTGTGCAAGAGGGACAGGCTTTATTTTTTCGGCGGCTGGAGAGCCAAAAGCTGCGGCGGTTGAGTTGGGATCAACGATTGCTTCTTCAAGTGTATTCCATTCACCGCACTGAGGACATCTTCCAAGCCATCGTGGCTGAGTGCAGCCACATTCAGTGCATTTATAAACAGTAGATTTGATTTTTTTTGCCATAGACTTCTCCTAGTTTATCCGGATAAAAACATCATTTGGCAGGCATGCTGCCCAGTCGTTTTCTTCCGAAACTGCACCCATCTGAACGCAGGTTTTGTTAGTGCATGGAGAGCTTTTAAAAAAAGCTTTTCCATCCTGAATCACAATAATTGACTGCCCCAGCACACTTTCGATTTGAATTTCGCGGTTTTTTGAAAGAGGGTAAATATATTCCTTTTTGTCTGCACTGATTACAAGCATGTGTTTCGTGTCTTTTGAATTCTTTAAAAAAAAGAAAGATGCTGCTGTAACTGCAATAAAGAGAAATAAAATCAGGAAATCAAGCGGCCTAAAAAGCTTCAGAATTTTGAGATTCATTCAATAAGGATAACTAAAAGCCGCTTAAAAGTCGAATTTTTTTTATGTTTTAATTGTTTTATTTCAAATTTTTAGAGTGTAGTCTGCAGATTCAGCTTGGTTTATATAAAATTTTGTTAGAATTTGGAGAATTTAGAGATTTTTTTTCAAAAAAAGTTGACAATTTTTTTTGCTTGGATTATATTTATCTCAGCTTGTAAAAAGCTGATAAACTCTCTCCGATGTCCAGCTTGCTGGACGGCAAGGCTTCCTTAAAGTGTTACTTTTCGGAAGCCTTGTTTTTTATTTATAGAATTTTTTTTTGCTTTGTGATATTCTTCTCGCACTTAAAACTTATGGAGAAATTAATGAA
>NZ_JAZOUG010000278.1:0-2291 GCF_045657965.1 Treponema sp.
GATGTATTAAAACATTCAAAATTTATAGCACCAAACACAGTTTTCACATTTACTGTAGAAAAAGGCTTTCACTATAAACTTCAGTTAGTTGAAAATACACATGATGCATTAATTCTTTCTGTCCCGCCAATGTTAAAAAAAGATGATTTACCGAAGCCTCTGGAAAAAGTAAATTTCATTTTTGAACTTGATGACGGCACTCCATACAATCTTGAATCACGGCTGGTTCGATATCAAACAGGTAAAGAAAATGAAACTCAAATGATTATCGTTCACTCAGATAAAGTTGCAACCCTTCAAAAACGAGAACAGGAACGAACAGAATTAAATTTGCAGTGTCAGTTTCATTCTGTAAAAATTACAGTTGAAGGAAAAGGAACCAAAAAGGAATCTATTCAATATTTCCCTGCTGAAAAAGCATATGAAGGTGTTCTGGAAGATATTTCAACTGGCGGATGCCGCTTAGTTTCTACATTGCCAATAAAAGCAGACCAGTATATTTATATTGAAGGTCCTTTTAATAAAAAACAGACAGACAGTGCAGTTGGTACAATCGTACGAACTACAAAACGAAGCGATGGAATTTTCATTCTTCATATAAGGTTTATAAAAATTGAACCAAAAGTTGTTAACAGAATTAATGCAATGGTTAGCAAATATGACGAATAAACTTCTTGACGTATTTTTTTGTATAGGTTATTTTAAGATATGCAGGTTTTAGAACTTAATCAGATAGCACCAGATCCCAGTTTCATTTACTACCGCAGAAATTATGCGGCTGTAGCTAGAATTCAGCTTCTCTCAAAAATATTGGATATTAAAATCTCTTTTACAATAGAAACAGGTCCTCTTGGGGATAAAATGTTATACGTTGATATTGCACCTGGTGAAGATATTGATTATCCTATTATTCCAATAAAATCGGCTATAAAAACATTTATCCTAAATTTAGACAACGAAGGCAAATTACCATGTCCTTAAAATTTCATACATTTTCTGCTGAAGAAACAATTGACCTTGGAAAAAAAATAGGTAATTTTCTTAAAAAAGGTGACATAATTGCAATGCAGGGGACCTTAGCTGCAGGAAAAACGACAATCACAAAAGGAATAGCACAATCGCTTGGTATAACTGAAGAAATTACCAGTCCTACTTTCTGTTTAATTTCTGAATATGAAGGCAAAATGCCCCTCTATCACATGGATGTTTACAGACTGGATGGCGGCGAAGACTTTATAAATTTAGGCGTAGAAGATTTTATTTACGGCAATGGGGTTTCCCTTATCGAATGGAGTGAAAAAGTAATTGACGAACTTCCAAAAAAAACAATAATACTAAAAATAGTTCCAGTTGAAGGAACAACAGAGAGAGAAATCACTCTTGAAAACTGGCCTTATGGTGAAATAAATTAAAAATATGAAAGCACTTGTTATAGATTCATCAGCATCATGTATGACAGTCGCCGCAAAAAACGGTGATATAAAAGCATCTCTTGTTCTTGATATGGGACAGAAACAGTCTCAGAAACTTTTACCTGCAGTTGACTATGTTCTTTCACAGGTTGAATTAAATTCTTCGGAATTAGATTACACAGCCCTTACTTCAGGTCCCGGAACATTCACAGGTCTTCGTCTTGCTTTTTCTGCACTCAAAGCAATTGAACTTGCACATAACATTCCTGTTTACGGTATTCCAAGTCTTGATGCTTATGCATTTCCTTTTTCTTCTTTCGAAGGCAAAGTAGTAAGCGTTATTGATGCCAAAAAAGACCAGTTCTTTGCAGCAATATATGAAAACGGAAAAGCTATAGTGGAAGCAGCTGATACTACAGCAGAAAAAGTAGCAGAAAAGCTTAACACTGACAAAAAAATTCTTCTGTGCGGTCCTGATGCCGTTATTTTTACAGATGAACTTAAAAAACTTAATGCTTCCTTTAATATTACAGTCTTTCCTTCACAGCCGCTTTGTACGGAATCCCTTTTTACAATCGCAGAAGAAATGATTGAACAAAAAAAAGAGCCTCTCGCTGATTACGATGGCCCTGTATACCTCAGAAAGTCTGAGGCAGAAATAAAACTGGAAAACTCAAATTAGCTCAAAAGATTTGCAAGCGCATCCAATGCTGTTGACCCCAGAGCTGCTTCCCGGTTCTGTCTCTGAATGTCGTCATAAACTTCCTGACGAAAGACTTTTACAGTTTTTGGAGCATCCACACCGATTTTTACCTGATCACCTGAAATTCCAATAATCTGAATTGAGATATCATTACCTATTTTGATTTTTTCATCAAT
>NZ_JAZOUG010000279.1:0-10135 GCF_045657965.1 Treponema sp.
CAGATATCGTACTCGGCATGAAGTGCGGCGGTTCTGACGGTATGAGCGGAATCACCGCAAATGCTTTGATTGGCCGAATCTGTGATGCAATGACCGGTATGGGCGGTCGCGTTATGCTCACTGAAGTGCCTGAAATGTTCGGTGCTGAGCAGATGCTTATGAACCGCTGTGTCGATAAAGACCGCTTCGACAAAACTGTAAATTTAATCAACGGCTTTAAAGGCTACTACGCACGACACAATCAGGTCTGCTACGAAAACCCTTCACCGGGAAACAAAGCAGGCGGAATTACAACTCTTGAAGATAAATCACTTGGTTGTGTTCAGAAAGGCGGAAAGGCTCCTGTTACAGGCGTTTTGAAGTACGGCGAGCGTCTTCCTCAGAATGTTACAGGTCTTACTTTGCTTGAAGGACCGGGCAACGACATCGTTTCTACAACGGACATGACAGCTGCCGGCGCAAACATCATTCTGTTCTCAACTGGCCGCGGAACTCCTCTCGGAGCTCCTGTTCCAACCGTTAAAATCGCAACAAACCACCCGCTTGCACAGAACAAGCATGGCTGGATTGATTTTGACGCTGCCCGCCTCCTCGACGAGCCGAGCGATTCAGTCCGCGACGCTCTCTTACAGCAGATTATCGACATCGTTTCTGGCCGCGCTGTTACAAAGAACGAAAAGAACGGTTACCGCGAAATCGCAATCTTTAAAGACGGTGTAACACTGTAAAAAAAAAGCCGGCATTTGTGCCGGTTCTGTTTACAAAGCCGGCTTTCCTTGAGGAGAGGCCGGTATTTTTTTATCTTTCAAGGCGTTTAATCAGATATGGCAGGGCTTTTTCAAATTTTACGCCATACCAGTGGTCTTTATCGCCGATTGTCTGTTTAATTGATTCGACTACGAAATCTGCACCTATTGCGGCTGATTCAAGCAGGGATTTTCCGCGCATTAAAGAACCTGCAACTGCCGAAGCATAAGCGTCTCCTGTTCCGTGCATAGAAACATCAATCCGGTCTGTAAAGTAATAGTCTGTCAGAGTTCCGTTGTATACAGCACAGCCAAGCCTGTCTTTTTCAAAACTTACACCTGTAAGAATTACATTTTTTGCACCAGTTTTTTCGTATAAATCACGGCACATTTTTTCGATGTAAGCTTTATCATAATTGTCGCCTGGATATGGAACATCAAGTAAAAAGCTTGCCTCAGTTATATTAGGCATAATTACATCTGCACCACGGCAAAGTTTGAGCATTTCTTTTGGAAAATCTGAATCGAATCCTGTGTAGAGTTTTCCGTTATCTGCCATTACAGGGTCAACGATTCTTAAAGCATTCGGGCGGGCTGTCTTTTCCATAATTTCAAGAATAATTGGAATCTGTGACTTTGAAACATAACCGGTGTAAAATGCATCGAAGGAGATATTTTCTTTAAGCCATTGATTGAGGATGTTTGGCATGTCATTTGTAAGATCGTTGAAAGTCCATGCTGAAAAACCTGCTGTGTGATTTGAAAGAACTGAACTTGGCAGAATTGCAGTTTCAATTCCGCAGGCAGAAATTACTGGAAGTGCCACTGTAAGTGAGCACTGACCCACGCAGGAAATATCCTGGATTGTAAGAAGTCGTTTGTCCATTTTTTGCTCCTTTTTATTTTTTAATGATAAAACGATAGCAAAATTCTGGTATTAGATATATATTCAAATTGATTTAATTTTATAATACCAAAAAAAATGAAGGTGGAAGATTTGATAACTGTTGATTTTACTAAGCGGGAAAAAAAAGGTCTGTGTGATTATTTGTATGATTCAATCAAGTCTCAGATTGTTTCCGGACAGCTTTCAGCTGATGAAAAACTTCCTTCAAAAAGGAGTCTTGCAGATCATTTAGGGGTTAGTGTCATTACTGTTCAGAATGCATATTCTCTTCTGGCAGTTGAGGGGTATATTTATTCGGTAGAAAAATGCGGTTACTTTGTTACTGATATAAAAAATGATATTACGCCAAAAAAATCAGAGTCCAGTCTGACAGGTGTTTGGAATTCTGGCAGTAATTCGGATTCAGTTATCAGGAAAAAAAATCAGGAAAAGTGGATTGCAGATTTTTCAAGTAATGCAACAGGTTATGAGAAATTTCCTTTTTCTCTCTGGGCAAGGACAATGAGAAATGTTCTTAACAGTGGAGAAAAGAATCTTCTTCAGAAAATTGAATCTAAGGGAGTTTTTGAACTCAGGCTGGCGATTGCAAAACATCTTTTGGAATTTCGGGACATGAATGTTTCACCGGATAATATTGTAATTGGAGCTGGTTCTGAATCGCTGTATACGACATTAATTCAGCTTTTGGGAGAAAATCAATGTTATGCAGTTGAAAATCCGGGATATAAAAAAATCGCTTCAGTGTTCGGATTGAATAAAGCAAAATGGCTTGCAATCGATATGGACGATGAGGGCATGAATCCTGCTTTGCTTGAAACAAGCGGAGCAACTGTTATTCATGTTTCACCATCTCATCATTTTCCGACAGGAACTGTGATGAGTGTAAGGCGTAGAAATGAACTTCTTTCCTGGGCAAATAAAGAAGGTTTCCGTTACATTATTGAAGATGATTATGACAGCGAATTCCGGTTTACAGGAAAGCCTCTGCCGACTTTACAAAGTGCGGACACGAACGGAAAAGTAATTTACATAAATACATTTACAAAAACTTTATCACCTTCCTTTCGAATAAGTTATATGGTGCTTCCTGAACAGCTTTCCAAAAAATACGAACAAACGTTCGGTAGCTTTTCTAGTCCAGTTTCTGCTTTTGAGCAGTTTACTCTGTCAAGATTTATTCTGGATGGAAATTTTGCCCGTCATATTATCAGAATGAAAAATTATTACCGCTCATTAAGAAATGAACTGATTGAAGCTTTTTCTGATAAAATTTTTCTTGATAAAATTAAAATTCATGAAGAAGAATCAGGTCTGCATTTTCTTTTGACGGTTTGTGATGAGAAATTAGGTGTTAAACAGCTTAACGACCGTTTGTTAGTTAAAAGAATTAAAATTCCTCTTCTGAAAGATTTTTATTATTCACCGGTCCAGGAAGAAAAAGAAAAAACATTTGTAGTAAATTATTCAGGAATTCAAAAAAAATCTGTTGCTTCTATCGTTGAAGGGTTTAAGGAAGTTTTGATATAATTTTCATATGCTTCTTTTTGCAAGCGGTAGAACTGATATTCCTGCATTTTATTCTCAATGGTTTATGAACCGGATTCGCGCTGGATTTGTTGATGTCAGAAATCCTTATTACAAAGAACAGGTAACAAGATACAAATTAAACAGGGAGGTCGTGGACTGTATTGTTTTCTGCACCAAAAATCCTGCTCCAATGATTCCTTATCTTGAAGAACTAAAATCAACGGGATTAGGTTTGTATTTTTTTGTTACAATTACCCCTTACGAAAAAGATGTTGAGCCGAATGTTCCTGATAAAGAAAATGTAATGGACTGTTTTATAAATCTTTCTAAAAATCTTGGAAAAGACAGGGTCTGCTGGCGTTATGATCCTGTTTTTATTGATGAAAAATATTCTGTGTCTTATCACATAAAATCATTCCGGACAATGGCAGAAAAACTGAATGGTTTTACAGACAGGTGTATAATCAGTTTTATTGATTTGTATGCAAAAACGAAAAAAAATTTTCCTGGCATTAAAGAAGTTTCCGAAAGTGACCAGAAATTTCTTGCCCAGTCTTTTTCGCGGATTGCTTTTGGAAACGGAATTAAGATTGAGTCCTGTGCAGAAAAAATTGATTTAACTGCCTGTGGTGTTGAAGCCGGTGCATGTGTAAACCGTAACATAATTGAAAAAGCGGCTGGAATTCATTTGATTCAGAAAACAGGAAAACAGAATCTCAGGAAGCATTGTGAATGTCTTCCTATGCATGATATTGGAGCTTATAATTCATGCCCGCATTTGTGCAAATACTGTTATGCTAATTATGATGCAAGGCTTGTAGAGAAAAACTCTGCCCTGCATAATCCTGATTCAAATTTTCTCCTTGGCGAAACAAATGAAAATGATACAGTTCATGATGCAAAACAGAAATCGCTTAAAGACGAACAGCTGTTTTTTAAACTTGATTTTGCCTGATATAGATTTGTGTGCATTGAACAAATGTTTCAAATCATTTAAAATAAACCTAATATGAACGATTTAATAACAGACTTTATAGAAAAAGATACAATAAATTCTCTTGAAACACTTCTTGCAGCTTCTGATAATTCTGAAATTTTAAAAAATTCAGCTGTTGTTGCAAGTCAATTTGGAAGCGGGTTTGATATTTCTACAGACGAAAGCGTGCAGAAACTTATCACATCTTTCAAAAAAAATCTTACACTTCTTATTCAAAAAACATGGGTAGATAGTGCAGATATTTCCCTTAAAGAAGAAATTCTGGTAAAGCTTGAAAAGTATTGTGCTTCCATCGAAGAAAACAAATGGTCAGAAGTTTTTGCTTCCTTTACAAAAATTCTCGATGAAGTAATTTACCTTATGTTCGGTTCAATGTCTGAAACAGATGACTTTGCAGAATATGCCCTTCGAATTGATCCCGAATTTGGAATTTTCTGGTGGTATGTTAAAAGTTTGCCGGCTGCAAATGACTGGTCAAACGAAAAAAACAAGGCCGTCATGTTAATTGCCATGTTCTTTCTGGCAAATTACTAGAAATTTTCTATTACGGGGCTTTTTATGAATATTTCTGAAATTTGCGATAATCTTCGTGCTGGCAGTGATAAACTTGCACTTCAGACAGCAAGCCAGAAAAATACTGCACTTGCCGCAGTAATTTTATCTGTCGAAAAAAACAGGGCGTCTATTCTTAAAGCAAATGATGAAGATGTAGCTGTTGCCCGTGCCAAAGGAATGACGGAAAGTCTTGTAGAGCGGCTTGCTTTAGATGATAAAAAAATCAATTCAATTATTGAATCAATAAAAATCATTATTTCACAGACAGATCCAATTGGAGAAGAAACTGCGGGCTGGAAAACACCAAACGGCATGACAATCCGACAGGTGCGTGTTCCTCTTGGTGTTGTTGCAATTATTTATGAAAGCCGGCCGAACGTTACAGCAGACGCCTTTGCTCTGGCTTATAAAAGTGCAAATGCCATTCTCCTGCGAGGTTCTTCAAGTGCATTAAAATCAAATCAGGCGATTGTAAAGGCAATAAAAGAAGGTCTTTCTTCAGCAGAAGCACAGGGATTTGGTGTTCCAGAGGCAATTGAACTTGCTCCGTGCGAAAGCCATGACGAAGTGCAGGAAATCTTAACGGCTGTAGGTAAAGTTGATGTTGCACTTCCACGAGGCGGAGCAAAACTGATTAACATGGTTGTAGATACGGCAAAGGTTCCTGTAATTCAGACTGGTGCCGGTGTCTGTCATTTATATGTTGATGAAAGTGCTGATTTAGCTATGGCTGAAGAAATTGCATGGAATGCCAAAACACAGCGTCCTGGTGCCTGCAATGCAATTGAATGCATTTTAGTAAATGAAAAAGCAGCGGCTGATTTTCTTCCGAATCTGGTAAAGCGTTTTGAAGACAAAGTTCAGCTCCGCTGTGATGAAAAATCTTATAAAATCTGTGCTCCTCTTTGCAATTCTGCGGATTCAAAAATCGTTTTAGCAGAGGAATCTGATTTTGGCTATGAGTTTCTGGACATGGTTTGTGCAGTAAAAATCGTAAGTGATGTTAATGAAGCAATTTCTTATATAAATACATATAGCACAAAACATTCAGAATGTATTGTTACAGAAAATCGTGCAAATGCCCGTCTTTTTCAGGCAAAAATTGATGCAGCCTGTGTTTATGTCAATTCGTCAACCCGCTTTACGGATGGCGGTGAATTCGGTTTCGGTGCTGAACTTGGCATTTCAACACAAAAACTTCATGCACGCGGTCCAATGGGAATTAAAGCATTGACAACAACAAAATATCTTATTGATGGTGACGGTCAGATAAGGTAGAAAATTGGGAAGTGGGGCAGGTTTCTTCCAGAGAAAGGAGTTATTCTTCTACTTCCCAAACACCTTCGTTCGCAAACTTCCGTGCAGGGCAGCCACTATTTACCAAAGACCTCTTTTGCTATAGAAACACTCACCATCGCGTCTTTTGCGTAGTAGTCTGCACCAATCTGGCTTGCAAAGTCTTCGGTGAGGACCGCGCCGCCTACCATGATTTTGCAGCTCTTTCCCGCTTTGCCGAGTTCTTCGTGCAGAAGTTTGATTGTGGTCTCCATATTTGCGACCGTGGTGGTCATGAGTGCGCTCAATCCTACGAGCTGGATGTCTTTTTCGAGCACGGTTTCAACAACTTTTTCTGCGGGCACATTTTTTCCCAAATCGATGACCGTGTAGCCGTAGTTTTCGAGCATGGCTTTGACGATGTTTTTTCCGATGTCGTGGATGTCGCCGAAGACCGTGCAGATTACGATGCTACCCTTTGACTCCTGCGCGTTCCCGGTGGCTTCAAGATGTGCCTTGATTACGGCGAAACTGTTGCTTACCGTGTCGGCCGAGAGCAAAAGCTGGGGCAAAAATTTCTTTCCGACTTCAAAATCTTTTCCTACGATGTCGAGCGCGGGCACGATGCAGCGGTCAATGATTTGGACCGGCTCTTTTCCTTCTTCGAGCAGTTTTTTGGTTGCATCGGCCGAAGAATCTTTGAATCCCTTGCAGATTATGTTGATGAGAGAATTTTCGCTTTCGGTGAGGTTTTCTGGAAGTTTTACGCTTGCACTCTCAGGTGTTTTTGCTTTTGTTACTGAGGAGGGTACCCCCCTTGCGTTTGCAGCCTGTTCCGCAGTCAATCCATAAACTGGAGCGGGAGTGTCGTTGTATTTTTCTATATAATCAAGGCAGTTTTCGTCAAAGGCAGCAAGGGCACGGTAGCCGTAGTAAGTTTCCATCATCGGCTGCATGAGTGGGTTGATGATACATGCACTTAATCCCGCGTAAAGTGCCATTGCAAAGAATCTTGAGTTTATGATGTCGCGCCGTGGGATTCCGAACGAAATGTTTGAAACGCCTAGCACGAACTGCAACCCCTGCTCTCCGTATTTTTCCTTGAGAATCTGAATTGCACGCACCGTTTCCAGTGCTTCTTTCTGCTGGCTTGAAACCGTGAGCGTGAGCGTGTCGATTACGATGTTTCGCACAGGTATTCCGTATTTTGCAGCTTCGGCAATGATTTTTTCTGCAACGGCAACGCGTCCTTCTGCTGTGGGTGCGATTCCCGCCTCATCGATACAAAGTGCAACCACAGCACCGCCGTATTTTTTTACCAGCGGAAGAACTTTGTCCATTACATCCTGGCGACCGTTCGTGGAATTTATGAGCGCTTTTCCGTTGTAGTAACGCAGAGCCTTTTCAAGAACAGGAGCTTCACTCGAATCAATCTGGAGAGGAGTGTTGAATGCTCCTTGAATCGTCTTTACCGCATCAACCATTGTCTGAGCCTCGTCGATTCCAGGTAAACCTACGTTCACATCGAGAATTTGTGCGCCCGCGTTAATCTGACTTTCTGCCTCGCCGAGCACGAAATTCATATTGTGGGCAAGCAATGCTTCTTTTACCTTCTTTTTGCCGGTCGGGTTAATCCGCTCACCGATAATCTGAGGACCGGCAGCCCCTCCAATCTGAACGCTTGAGTTATACGAGCAGATAAAGCACGCGCTTTCAAATTCGCACGGCTTCCGCTTTTGTGGCGGCATGGCTTCAATTGCCTGTACCATCGCACGGATATGGTCAGGAGTCGTTCCGCAGCATCCGCCAAAGACCGTAACTCCAAGTTCGCGGTATTTTTTGTGGTGTTCGGCAAATTCTTCGCCGCTTACAAGATAGACTGCCTTTCCGTTGATTACTGTCGGCAACCCCGCATTCGGTTCGGCAGCGACAGGAAGGTGAGCGTAACGCATGTATTCAGTAACGATTTTATCATCTTCGCTCAAAGAGCCGCCGCAGTTCATTCCGATTAAATCTACTCCGAGCGATTCAAGATAGACTACGACCGTCCGGATATCAGCACCGGTCAAAGTGCGCAGGTTCGGCTGGAAAGTCACGCTCGTAAAAATCGGCAAATCCGTATTTTCTTTTACAGCAAGAACCGCCGCCTTAATTTCGCGCAAGTCCGCCATCGTCTCGATAATGGCAAGTTCAGCCCCCGCTTTTTCGGCAATTATCGCCGCTTCTTTGTAAGTTTCGTAGGCTTCATCAAAAGTCAAATCCCCCATCGGCTCCAAAAGACGGCCAATCTGACTTGTATCCCATGAAATGTAGTGCGGGCGGGTGTTTCCTTTCGCCTCAACTTCAGCAACACATTCTTTTTGAATCTTAATTCCCGCCTCAATATATTCGCGGCAAGTGTATTTTGCAGAAATCAACTTTAGCGGGAGAGCTCCGAATGTGTTTGCAGTGAGCACGTTTGCACCTGCTTCAAGATATGCTTTGTGAATGTCCGCGATAATCTCCGGCTTTTCAATCGAAATGTCTTCCGGAATGTCGTAATCAGTGTAGCCGGTCTTTTGAATCATCGTGCCGATTCCACCGTCAAAAAATACGGGAAGCCCCGCCTCAACCTGAGATTTTAAAAATTCACGGAAAGTTGGTTTCACAAAGTTCTTATTCATAGAAACGATTTTAGCGAAAAAACAAACCTATAGCAATGATAGGGAGTTTTTAGAAACCTGGTGTTTTTACTGATACAGGTAAAGACATTTTGCAGAGGTTTTTCCAAGAAAATCGTACAGGCCTGCTTCGGGATTTTTTGCAAAATTTGCAGCACCTGAAAGCAGTGACATCCAGTTTTCTTCGTAATGATATTTGTAATCTACAAAATTAATTTCTTCTTCAAAGGAATTTGAAATTGTATTTTTTGCAGCGTCAAAAGAACAGACCTCATCAATAAGGCCGTTATTTTTTGCCTGATTTGCAGTATAAATGCGTCCGTCTGCAAGAATTTTAACATCTGAAATATTCATTTTTCTTGAATCAGCAACAATTGATGTAAACTGTTCATAGGCTTCATCAGCAATTGACTGCATTATTGTACGCTGTTCTTCAGTAAGTACGGAATTGTAATTTCCCATGTTTTTGTTTTTACCGGCTGTTATTGTAGTCATTTTTATGCCGATTTTTTCCATTAATCCAGTTGCATCCAGACTTTGACCGGCAATAACTCCGATAGAGCCGGTGAGAGTGTTCCGGTTTGCAAAAATCTGGTCTGCAGAACAGCCGATATAGTATCCGCCGCTTGCAGCAAGGGAAGCAAAATAAGCAAAGACAGGACGGTTTGTAGTTTTTTTGTAATCCAGAAGAGCAAGATAAGCTTCGTCTGATTCGTAAACAGTGCCGCCCGGAGAATTTATATTGAGTAAAATTCCGCGGTTATTAGAATCATTTTTTGCATTTTTGATTTTTTTGAGAAGCCATTTTTGATTGTATGTTTTATTTTCTTCTGAAATTACGCCGGAAATGTAAATGACTGAGATGTAAGGCGATTTTGTATTTTTTTGAGAAGATTCATTATTTTTTGAAATGCTTTTAGAAAGTATTTTTGTAAATGAATCTGAATTTTCTTCATCAAAAGAATCTTCATCAAAATCATTAATAAATGAAAAATTGGTTTCGAAATCTGCTATATCAGTTTTTTGGGTAGAAAGGAGTTTGCGTCCTCCAAAAAACAGAGCAACCAGAGCAAGTGTTATAAGAATTTTAAGTCCTTTATTGTTTTTCATTTTATTTCCTCACTGAATTATTTTTTTATTTAAAATCTGCCGGAGAAAGCCGGTTTTCTGCAAAAGCCTTTTGTTTAAGATAATAGTAGGCATTCAGTTCTGTCATTTTTACATACGGAATTAAAAAGATTAATCCGATTCCCTGAGTAAAGCAGCACAGTAAAAACCAGCCGAAAAAACTTAAGTGCATTGAAAAAAGCTCTGCTTTATGGCCTTCAGTAAGAATTATACTGATTTTCATTGCTTTATCTGTTTTAATTTCAGGATTTTCTGCAATTACATAATGCATCATTAAATAACTGTAAAATTTAATAACTGCCGGAAAAAAGAATAACAGTGACCATAAAAAAAGCCAAAG
>NZ_JAZOUG010000280.1:0-5440 GCF_045657965.1 Treponema sp.
GGAACAAAGGCAAATCCGAATCCTGCTTTTACAAGACCGTAAACTTCAGAAGCAAAAGAACACAGAATATTATCAAGCTTTTCGTTCACGGGAAGAATGTGGCTTCCCTTGGAAAAGACATTTTTCAAAAGATACGGCGGAATCTGTACGACCTGAGGATATTCCCACAGCATTTCCTGAGAGATTTCGGTGAGTTTCATTTTCTTAGCTTTCTTCAATACCGGATGATTTTTTGGGAACGCAATTACAAAGCCGTCCATGTGAAGCGTTTTAAAATCTATGGAATCATCCTTAAACCTTGAATCTTTAATTCCGACTACAATATCAGCCTGCCCGTGAACAAGCCTGTTTAAGTTTGTATCGGTCTGGTCAACGATGAAAGACGGCATAAGTTTTTCAAAATTGTTTTTGATTTCACCAAGCACTTTAGTTATGAAAGGAAGACTGTGCGAATCCATATAACCGATTCTAAGGCTGCTTTTGCTTTTGGAATGAAACGATGAAATCCAGTCTTTTGCGTGATAGTACGACTGCAAAATGGAATTAGCCTCGGGTAAAAACTGCCGGCCTACATCTGTAAGCGAGACGGAGCGGGTAGTGCGGATAAAAAGCTTGGCCGAAAGTTCAGATTCCAGAGACTGAATCTCCTTTGTGACAGCCGGTTGTGTTAGATATACCTGTTCAGCGGTTTTCGCAAAGTTCAGTGTTGAGGCAAGGCTTACAAAACATTCAAGTTGCGTTGTGTTCATTTGTATTTTCCAATTATTCCGAAGAGTTATCAATTATAATAATAATTCATTTCACAAATTGCTTCCAGTCATTTATATTACAACTATCAATTACAAGGAGGTGCAAATATGGCACTTAAGAATCTTTCAGATTGGAATGTAAAAATGGCTCAGGCTGATGAAGGCTC
Source organism: Treponema sp. (assembly GCF_045657965.1). Lineage (GTDB taxonomy): Bacteria > Spirochaetota > Spirochaetia > Treponematales > Treponemataceae > Treponema_D. The sequence continues at coordinate 917 of NZ_JAZOUG010000280.1, forward strand.
AGCTTGTGGAACAGCATGTGGTGCTAGCGAACCAGAGAAAAAGCCTGCTGCCTGTGGTTCGGCTTGTGGTGCTGGTGAACCTGCAGAACCAGAAAAGAAACCTGCCGCGTGCGGTTCAGCATGTGGCGCTGGTAAGTAAGAATTAGGAGGCCGGCTATGCAGTATTTTGCTTTCCAATGGCATATTACAGATGAGTGCGATCAGAGATGTAAGCACTGTTACATCTTCGCAGAAGGACACCCTGCTCTTGTTTCAATGAACTGGGAGCAGATGAAGCATGTATTTTTTAATGCACTGGAATTCTGCCAGAAGTTTAACCGGCTTCCTTATTTTTACATCACAGGCGGAGATCCGATTCTTCATCCTCATTTCTGGGATTTGCTGGAGCTCTGCCATGAACACAGCGTTCCTTTTACCCTGATGGGAAATCCTTTTCATTTGAACGCTGAAAATTTGCAGCGTATGAGAAATCTGGGGTGTGACAAATATCAGATGAGTATTGACGGTCTTGAAAAAACACACGACTGGTTCAGAAAACCGGGAAGTTTCAAGACAACGCTCGAAAAAATCCGCCTGATTAATGAAGCAAAAGATGCCGACGGGGGACCGATTACAAGCGTAATTATGACTACCGTGAGCGGCACCAACATAGACGAGATTCCAGATGTGATTGACGAAGTTGTAAAAGCCGGAGCACAGGTGTACGCTTTTGCGCGTTATGTACCCACAAGTGACGGCAAGGGAAACGAAAAAAGCGACTGGTACATTTCGCCTGAACGTTACCGGGATTTTCTGGAGGTTGTAGACAAAAAATACCGTGCATACGAAGAAGCCGGATGCAAGACATATTTCAACCGAAAAGACCATCTCTGGACACTTTTTGATTATGAACACGGCCGCTTTACAATTCCGAGCGATGCCGAAAAAGGATTAGAGCGTCAGCTCGTCATTTACGGCGGCTGCAACTGCGGAAACTGCCACATCACTATTTTACCGACAGGAGACATTTATGCCTGCCGCCGTGTCGCAAACAGCAAAGTTGGGAACGTATTTACCGACCGGCTTAGTGAAGTATGGCTGAATCAGAAAATGGAAAGCTTCCGTGACTACGATAAATTCAGCAAGTGCGCAAAGTGCGAGCTTTTACCGTATTGCCGCGGCTGCCCTGCAGTAGCAGCTGGAAGTAATGGCGGGAATTTCTATGCAGCAGATCCTCAGTGCTGGAAGAAAATTGAAATGCGTTAGGGATACGGAAGGCGCGAAGCGTTACCGCAGGTAATGGAGCGATAGCGGAACCTGTAGTAGCCCGACCCGCCGAAGGCGGGGAACGCCCAAATTAAGGAGAAAACTTATCATGTTAATGGACATTATTAAAGCAAGACATTCAATAAGAAAATACACTTCCGAGCAGATAAGTCTGGAAGATTTAGATAAAATACTTGAAGCAGGAAACTTTGCACCGAATGCAGGCGGCGGGCAGAGAAGCATGATGGTTGCAGTTCATAACAGTGAGTTTGCGGCACATCTTGGAAGAATGAACCTTGCAAAATTCAACCGCTCAAACTTAAGCGGAAGCTATGTTTCAGCTGAACAGCCGAGTGTGATAGACGACCCGACAATGAAAAACGGATTTTATGGTGCACCAACCGTTGTGTGCATATTCTGCCAGGACAATTTTCTTTTTAAGACTGCCGATGCATTCTGTATAGCCGAAAATATGATTTTACAGGCAACTGAGCTTGGAATTTCTTCATGCATAATTTCCCGGGGAGAAGAAACTTTTGACAGTGAAGAAGGATATAAGCTTATGAGAGAGTGGGGTGTACCTGAAAATTACAGCTGTCAGTGTTTTGTGATTTTAGGTTATATTGACGGTCCTCAGCCTGCAAGCAAACCCCGCAGGGCAAACCGTGTTGTAGTGGTGCATTAATTCAGGAAGTTTTTAATCTCCTCAAGCTTAGATTGTGCAATACGTCGGCCTTCGTTATATACTCTGTCTAATTCATCAGGATTGTTTTCTGTCCTGCTGATGCCTAAATCCTTTTCCGGGCAGATAACAAAAGCGGTGCCTTTTTCTTCCTGGCTGAACACATATTCTTTTTCCTGATTATAAACAATGTGTCTTTGCTTCATAGCTTCGACCAGAGCCGGATATTTTCGTAAAGCAATTTTCATCAGACCAATCAGTTTATTCGGTGATTTTGTAAAATCTTTTGGCTGGGTCAGAATTACCAGGTTCTTTTTATAGCCGATTTCTTCAAAATATTTCAGAGGAATTGAATCTGTCATGCCACCGTCTAAAAGCTTATAGCCGTCAATTTCCACAACTTTTGAAGCAAGCGGCATACTGGCACTGGCGCGCATCCAGGTTAAATCATTTTTATCGCAGGTTTCAAGTTCCTTGTAAATGGGCTTTCCGGTTTCACAATCAGAAACAACGCAATAGAACTTCATCGGGTTAGCTCTGTAAGTTGCAGTATCATAAATATCAAGCTGATTCGGAAGCGTATCATAACAAAACTCAGCTCCATATAAATCACCGGTTGTTATAAGCGAACGAAGTGAACAGTATCTCCAGTCCTTGCAGAAGCGTTTATTATATCTTATGGCGCGACCAATCTGTTTTGACTTAAAATTACAGCCAAAGGTGGCTCCGGCAGAAACCCCGATAGCTCCGTCAAACTCAATGCCGTTTTCCATAAGAACATCAAGGACGCCTGCCGTAAACATACCGCGCATAGCGCCGCCTTCCATTACAAGTCCTGTTTTTTCAGATGCCATTTTTAATTCCTTATCTTTCTATCTATGATTATCGGTTCACCAGCTCCCAGCTTTTCTGCGTAAACTCGCACAGTTTTTCAAAATCGGTGGCTGCGGTGAGAAGAACGGTAATCCAGTGTTTTTTGTTCATGTGCCAGGCAGGGAAGATTGATTTTTTGTCGATGAGGTTCGGGATTTCTGCCTGGTCGGCTTTCATGTTTACTACCCAGACTTCTTCGTCGCCTGTGAGACCTATCTGTTTATACTTCACCTTCATTATAAGTGCAAACCATTTTTCGTTCGGGCAGCGGAAAACGCAGTAGTCGGGAGTGTCCGGCCACGGAAAATCAGGCTCAGCTCCAAACTGAGTTTTAATCCAGGAAATGTAATCATCTTTCAAATCGTTGGTTTCAAAACACTTTGTACGGATTTCTTCGATAATATTTTGAACTTCTTCGCGCAATGATGCGACAAAAGCGCCGTGTGAAGAAGTCATATCAAAGAGTGCATATTTTTCGCCGGTTGCCGTATCAAAAAGGTGAACGGTGAGAGTCTGTTCTTTGAGTGATAAAGTGATGTCCGCTTTGAAAGCTCCGCCGGAAACAGCCTTACTCATTGTGTAAGTTGCACCATCGCTTGTAGTAAAACCCGTTGCTTCCAGAGAATCCTTTTTAATTTTAGCTGAACGGAAAATGTAACTGTAGTCCATCTATGAAATATCCTTTTTTGATTTCACGTTCAATATAACGACCGCTGAAAGCACCAGCAGAATTCCAGCTGCAGAAAGAATGTTAAGTCCTTCGCTAAAGCATACAATTCCTATAATAGTTGCAACCACAGGTTCAAGAGTTGCAATGATACCGGCTTTACTTGCTTCAACTGTCTTGAGTCCCAGCGTGTACGTCAAAAAAGGGATTACAGCTGTTATCAAAGCGGTCAGTAAACAAAACCCCAAAAGAAGAGGGAGATTTCCTGACGCCTGAAACTTTGAAATCATTTCTGCAGGGCGGTTTATAAACCACGAACCAATTGCTGCAAAAATAAATGTGTATGTTGTTACTGTATAAGGCGAGTAGCGTCGGAGTGCGACAGTTCCTAAAATGCTGTAAAGACCGTATCCCAGACCTGAGCCAAGTCCAAGCAGTAGCCCCATCATTGTAATCCCGTCTCCTGAAATTCCAGAAACCAGAACACAGCCTGCAAAAGCCAGCGCAAGAGCAATCAGTTTTTTTGCGTTCAGTTTTTCATGGAAGATAATTGCCGACATCAGCATAATCCAGATAGGCGAGGTGTACAAAAGAATTGCAGCCGTAGAAAGCGGCATAATCGTAATTGCAGAAAAATAGCAGATGGTGAAGAACAAAATGCTTCCAAGTCCTAATCCCAGAAAAAGCGGAATATCGCGGAGTGCTATCTTAAAGCCTGAGCGGTCAATAAATATCTGTATAATTGAGAAAAGCACAGCGGCCAGTGTGAGGCGTATAGAAACAATCTGAATTGCAGTAAAGCCGTAAGCTTCAAGGTGACGTACAAAAATACCCATGCTGCCCCAGAAACAGGCTGCGATAATTATAAGGATTGGACCGAAATTTGTTTTATGATTTTTCATTGCTGAATACCTCACGACTCGTTCACCAGTTTTCCTGTCATGTGTTCAATTTCCAGTTCCAGGCACTGAACTCGTGGCAGGGCGTTTTTAAGTTCTTTTTCCAGGTATTCTTCGTCATCTGTAAACTTCTGAACCAGCTTTGTGCAGATTTTACG
>NZ_JAZOUG010000281.1:0-21360 GCF_045657965.1 Treponema sp.
GTGCTAGTAAAAGAATGAGTGAGTCTACTGGAAGAGAAGCAAAGACAATACATAGATTACTTGAAATGGGAGTTAGTGATGAAGGAAAATCTTTTTATAATGACCTTGTTTCATATATTACAAGTGCTCCTGTCGTTGCTATGGTATGGCAGCTTGATGATGAAGACTGTGTTCAGCTTGTACGTAAAGTTGTTGGTGCAACAAAACCAAGTGAGGCACTTCCCGGCACAATCCGGGGAGATTTCTGCTCACATACAAATCATAATATTATTCATGCTTCTGATTCTGATGAGAGTGCAGAACGCGAAATAAATCTTTTTTTCAAACCGGAAGAGCTTATCGATTGGAAAGACGAGGCTTCTTGCTGGTTCTAAAAATTAGAGGTTAATAATGAAACAAAAGAGTGTAGGTGTAATTGGTGCTGGTGCATGGGGATCTGGTCTGGCTCAGGCTATTGCCCGTGGTGGTCACAAAGTTCAAATCTGGGCTCGTGAGCAGGATGTAGTAGACGGTATCAATAATGAACATGAAAATAAGCGTTATCTTCCGGGATATCCGCTTTCAGAAAATCTTACAGCTTCTATTGATATTGAAGAAGTTGCAAACGGTAAAGAATATCTGATTCTTGCTTCTCCGTCTCTTTTTATTGCAAGTACTGCAAAACAGATTGCAAATGTTCCTTCAATCAAAAATGGTGAAACTGTAATCGGTGTACTTACAAAAGGCTTTGTTGCCTCAGAAAAAGGCCCGCGTCTTATTCTTGAAACTCTCGAAGATGTTCTTCCTGACTGTTATAATCATTCTCTTGTTTATATCGCAGGACCAAGTCACGCCGAAGAAGTTGCTATGGGTAAGCTTACAGGCCTTATTGCAGCCAGTGAACATGCCTTAAATTCAATCAAATTCCGCGAGCTTCTTAGAGTTCCTGGTCTTATGGTATATTCTTCTCTCGATGCAATTGGTGTTCAGATTTGTGCTGCTGCTAAAAACGTAATTGCAGTCGTTTACGGTGCACTGGATGCAGTAAGTGAACATTCAGATATTTTCGGTGACAATGCAGAAAGTCTTTTACTTGCTGCCGGCTTAAATGAAATTCAGCAGATTGGTTTTGCTATGGGAGCAACCCATGCAGAAACCTTTACTTCTATTGCCGGTGTAGGCGATTTAGACGTTACCTGCCGTTCAAAATATGGCCGTAACCGCCGTTTCGGTCAGGATATTATTAAAACTGATATTCTTTCGAAATTCAAAAATCTTGACGACTTAATCGCACGAATCGGCGAAATCGGCTATTTGTCAGAAGGTGCCGTTGCCTGTAAATTTGTTCATCAGATTGCACAGGAACATAATTTAAAGCTTACAATCTGCGACGGCTTATACCGAATCTTAAATAAAGAAATCGAACCTATGAATTTTCTTCAGGAACTTATGATTCAGGGTAAGATTAGTCAGGATGATTAAAAATGTTAGAGAAAATTACGAACACTTTCAGTGATATCATGCGCTCAGTGAGCGGAAAGTCAAAAATCACTGAAAAAAATATCGAAGAGACAGTTGAGCAGATTAAAATGGCTCTCCTCGAAGCTGATGTCAATCTTCGTGTTGTCCGTCGTTTCGTAAATGCCACAATCGAAGAAGCAAAAGGTGAAAAGGTTCTTCGTGCGGTAGATCCAGGTCAGCAGTTTACAAAAATCATCTATGACCGTATCGTCAAAATGCTTGGCGACACAAAAGTTGATTTACAGCTTAAAGGACCGGATACTCAGTCTGTTATTCTTCTCCTTGGTCTTCAGGGTGCCGGTAAAACTACTGCCGCTCACAAACTTGCTGCCCGGCTTAAAAAAGAGGGCCGTAAGCCTCTTATGGTTGCCTGCGATTTAGTCCGTCCTGCAGCAATTGAACAGTTAAAGCAGCTTGGTGAAAAGATTGGTGTTCCGGTTTATCTTGAAGAAGGTGCAAATGATGCCGTAAAAGTCGCAAAAAACGGTATTTCGTATGCAAAAAAGAACGGAATAGACACAATCATCGTCGATACAGCCGGCCGCCTTCAGATTGACGAAGGCATGATGAAAGAGCTTGTCGATGTTAAAAAGGCAGTTGACCCGGTCGAAACAATTCTTGTTGCAGACGCAATGACCGGTCAGAATGCTGTAGATATTGCAAAATCATTTGACGAGCAGCTTGGTCTTTCAGGTGTTATTCTTACAAAATTCGATTCTGATGCGCGTGGTGGTGCAGCTCTTTCTTTAAAATCAATCACTGATAAGCCGATTCTGTTTATTGGTACAGGCGAAAAAACAGAAGATTTTGAACCTTTCCATCCGGAACGAATTGCAAGCCGTATTTTGGGCATGGGTGATATTGTTTCCCTTGTCGAAAAAGCTCAGGAAACAGTCGATATCGAAGAAGCCAAAAAGCTTGAGCAGAAGATGGCCCGCAACGAGTTCACTCTCGATGATATGCTCGCTCAGTTCGAAAGCGTCGGCAAAATGGGAAATCTTTCTTCCCTCATGGAAATGATTCCTGGTCTTGCAGGTCAGATTGACGAAAGCAAGCTTGATATGTCAGGTCTTGCTCATCAGAAAGCAATAATTCAGTCAATGACAAAAAAAGAACGTGCAAACCATTTGATTATCGGTCCTGCACGCCGACGCCGTATTGCTCAGGGAAGCGGTACAAGTGTTGCTGAAGTAAATAAGCTGATCAAACAGTTCGAAAAAACAAAACTCACAATGAAAAAGCTTACCCGTAACCGCGGAATGCAGGCAAAACTTATGCAGCAGATGGGCGGCATGGGAGGAGCCGGTATGGGCGGTTTAGGCGATTTAAGCAAGCTTGGAGATTTGTCAAAACTTGCCGGTAAATTCGGTAAAATGGGTTTCTAGTCTGGCTTTAATTAATCGTGATGCAGCTTACAACCCGTCCGTCACTGGAATAGCCGTGAAGTGGATTTGTTTCATCTAAAAAGGCTGTAATCCCATTGTAATATGAGTAATAATAAGTTCCCGGGTGAAGCGGAATATCAATTTCATATTTGCCCGGGACTGTTTCTTTCATTTCGTAAATCCAGCTGTCCCAGTTTGTAAATGTGCCGCCAAGCCTTATTTTTTGACCAGCTTTTGTGTGGCAGACGAAATGAGTCAGTCCAGAATCCAGTTTTTCAGTAATTTCAATTTCTGCAGGCGGTAGGTCAATGTAGGAAAGTGAATAATTCTCTTTTTCATTGTAGACTGTATTTTGATTCTGAGGATCAACTGTCCATATTCCTTCGATGATAAGCCTGTAACAAATCCTGTTTAACTTTTTTGGTGCTTCAAGAATATAAAAATAATACGAAGAGGTTACATCGCCTTCATAGCTGTAGTTTTTTCTGAGTTTGAAATAGTGAATCTGTCGGAAGTCTTCAAAATCAAAAGCAACTCCAATTGAATTGACAGATACCGGATATGTAAAAACAATATAATTGTTATCGATATATGGCGGCTTTACACCCGATATATTGTTTAAGGTCAAATCATATTCATAAGTGTCTGGTTTAGGTAAAGCTTCTTTTGCGAAAGCATGTGAAAAAAGAATTAAAAACACTGTAAAAATAAAAATCTTTTTCATATATAAAATATCGGCTTTTTATAAAAAATGTTAATTTTATTTCTTATATTTTAATAAAATGTTAAAACTTTTAAAGCACAGTATTCAAAATGCCGAAATTAGAGTATATTAGAGTAGGTGGGATTCAATGCCAGGATTAAATCAGTTAAAAACTTTCAGCGAAGATATACGCGATGTAGGTGATGAAGTAAAACTTCGTGCCCAAAGAGGTGAAAAACCGGTTTCTATTCCTTTGCCCAGTGGAATTTCTGAAGAAGATGATTCTGAAGATTTTATCATTGGTATTCCAGAAACAGCTTCAGAAGAAGAGGCTGTAGCAGATGAAAGCCCTGATAATTTTGAAACAGAAGATACTGCTGATATTACATCTCTCGATAACCTGCTTGAGCCACAAATTTCTGCTGATGAAGATGCTCTGGCTGATTTTTTAAATGACTCTCTTGAACCGTCTTCAGATATTTTTCAAACTTCTGAAAACGTCCAGACTGAACAGACAGAAGAAAAGCCTGAAGAAACTCCACTTGAAGATTTAGATCTGGAAAGTCTGTTGCAGAGTTCGTCCGGGGAAACAGACTCAGAAACAGACTCAGAAACAGTAACAGAAGCAGAAACCGACGGAAATACAGAAACTGTCCAGGATTTTTCTGACATAGATGCACTTGGCGAAATTAATCTAAATGAAGATATTCCGGTTTCTGTACTTGAAAATGATGGAAGTCCTGCTCAAAAAGAAGAAGAACCTGTTATTGAACAGACTGAAATTTCAGAACCGCCAGTTTCAGAATCTCAGGCTCTGGAAAATTTGGGAGATTTATCTGATTTAGCCGGAATGGATTCCTTTGATATGGATTCTTCATCGTCTTCTTCAGATTTAGGCGATTTAGGTTCTTTTGACATTGATTCTTTGATTTCAGATACAGATACAGATTCAGATTCAGATTCTGAAATTTCTGCTGGTGAAGAACCTTCTGCTTCTGCTGCTGATTCACTCGATTTTAATGAAGATTCAGATTCTCTTCCTGATTTTTCAGAAATCCCGGATGCTTCAACGGATGTTCCTGATTTTTCTGAAGAATCCGCTTCTGCATCCGAAGAAGTTTCCATAGACTCTTTTGATACTTCAGCAATGGAAGGAGTTGATTTTGCTCCAACTGAACCTCCTTCTCCGGATGAATTTCCTGTTACTGGTGAAGCTGCTGATGAAGATGACTTTATTCTTGATTCAAGTTTTGAAATTCCAGGGTTTTCAGATACAGAAACTGCTGATTTAGGAAAGAAGCGTCCTCTCCTTGATACTGTAGATTTTTCAAAAGGAAAGGAAGACCGGCCTAAAAATTCTTTAACTGATGACGAATATGTTCAGTTCAAGAAAAATCTGGCAAATTATCCGTTAAATTTAAGAATTGCAATTGAAGATTTTATTTCACGCGATGAATTTACAGATGAAGCTGTTTTTGAGATTATCGAAAAAGTTTTGAAAAAGACTTCTGCCCGGCAGCTTGCAACTCAGCTCGAAAAAATCTTAGATGTTTCTATAAATATTCCGCGCGATTTTGAAAGACGTTCATTTGCTGAATACGAAGCTTATAAGCAGTCTTTCCAGTATCAGCTTAAAAACAGAATTATTCCGGCTGCAATTGTTGGTGTTATCCTTTGTTTTGTATGTTTCGGGCTTTTCAAGGCTGGCGTTCATTTTATTTATAAGCCGGTGATGGCAAATATTCACTATAAACAGGGCTATACTCTGCTTCAGGAGAATGAATTTCCTCAGTCAGAACAGGAATTTAAAACAGCTGTTTCATACAGACCTGTAAAAAAATGGTTCTTTAAATATGCAGAAGGCTATCGTGTAAAAAAGCAGTTCGACAGGGCTGCCATGATGTATAAAAATATTCTTGCCTATTTTAATCATGATAAGCAGGCAGGTCTTGATTATGCTGCTATGGAACTTTATGATCGGGCTAATTATGAACGTGCCGAAGAAATTACCCGGCGCGAGGTTCTTGATTATCATATCAATGATGCTGACGGAATTTTAATGCTCGGTGACGTATTCCTTGAATGGGCCGAAGTTGATAATTCAAAATATGAGCTTGCAAAACAATATTACCTTGATTTGATTCAGCGTTATGGAAGCAATAATCTCTATCTTTCAAGAATGCTCCGGTACAATATACGTACTGATAAACTGCGTGAAGTTCTCAGCTACAAAAATATGTTCTATCAGACCAAGCAGGATAGAAAAAATCTTAAAAATCTTTCTTCAGAAGACTGGACGGAACTTTCCGGCTATTTGCTTGAAAAGCTTTATGGTACTTTGAGTAAAAATGATGAATATTTACGTACATCAATTGAAGATGTCCTTGCCATGTTGAATCTGGCTGTAAAGTCAAATCCCGAAAACCCTCTGGCTCGTTATAATCTTTCCCGTTATTTTGTTTATAACGGTTATACTGAACAGGCTAAAGCTGAACTTGAGAAAACTCTTGAACTGTTTGATGCTGTTTCTGTCAGAACCAAGAAAAATGTTTACCGCCAGATAAATGCAAGCCGTATTCTAGGTGAACTGTATGCAGATGCACATGAATATCTCAAAGCTCAGACTGTTTACACTAAAGGCATTAATCTCTATAACTATGAACATGAAGTTTCAGATTTTGAAGGCGATTTAAATACCGGTAAGCTTTTTGCAGATATGGGGGATTTAGACTATTTTATCAGTGGTGAACTTGATGATGCCCTTTACAATTATGAAAAAGCCATTGAAATTAAAAATGATACTCCTTCAATTAATTTCAGGGTTGGTGCAATTTATTATGGTAAAAAGGACTATGATAATGCACTTACTTCCTTTATTAAAGTTGCAGAAAAAGAACCGAAAATGCCGAATGTGCTGCTTTCTTTAGGAAATGTTCTTTCCCTGCGCGGTGATAATTTTGCAGCAGAAAGTTATTATTCAAATCTGCTTTCAATTCTGGATACAGAAAAAGCAAAAGTAAAATATTTAACGCCTCAAAATAACGATGATGATTATGAAATTGTTGATTTGTATCTGAAAGCAAATAATAATCTTGGTGTTACATTGTATCGTCTGGCAAAGCAGACTGGTAACAGTGATATGAATGCACAAGCTATGGTAAGATTGTCTGATTCTATTCGTGCTTATGATTCATTGACGCGAAATCCTCAGACTATGATTAGAATGGAAGGAAGTAACCTTGCCGCACAAAATTCAAAATATATTACTCATCCATATCCTGATTTCGAACCTGCAATTTATACTGATATTCCGAGAATTTTAAACGGAGACAAGATTATTGAGTAAATATTTCTGCTATAAAATAGGAATTGACATAAAAAGGCAGCTCACATCTTTAAGAAAGGAATTTTTTAGAAAGACCATTCATATGTGTACATGTCTGATTCCAACTTTTCTGCATTTTGCGTATTTGCCTACAATTCTTTTACTTGCTTTAGCCGGGATTTTTTACACAATATCGGAGCTTTTTCGTACCAACGGATATGAGATTCCTTTGATTTCTGATATTACGGCAGCGGCAGCAAGAAAACGTGATGAGAATAAATTTGTTTTAGGTCCTGTAACTCTTGTTCTTGGTGTAATTATTGCCGGCTGTGTTTGGAAAGAAAATCCTGCAGCGGCAGGAATTTATGCGCTTGCCTTTGGAGACGGGCTGGCAAGTCTTGCCGGAAAAACTTTCGGAAAAATCAGAATTCCTTATACTTATGGTAAAACTGCTGAAGGTAGTCTGACATGCTTTCTGGCAATATTCTGTTCGTGCTTTCTTGTTACACAAAATTCTTATACTGCTTTATTAGCAGCCTGCTTCGGGGCGTTTGTTGAAGTACTCCCGTTAAAAGATTTTGACAATCTTGTAATTCCTGTTTTAATTGGTGGAATTGTTACTTTTGCTTAAGTTTAAGCCCACATATAAATTTTATGCAAATTCTTAAAATACCAGTATGTTCCGCCTAGAAGAAGTGAAGTTCCAGTCAGTAAAAATAAAAATGAATCAGTTAATACTAAAAGCGAATAGCCTGCAATAAGAATTAAAAAAGAAAAAGCAAGATTTTTATATTCAAAATTATTTTTCTGAATGCCATGAATATAAAATGAAATAAAAACTAATACTGTCAGAATTAAACGCATAATATTTATGAGTTTTAAAAAACCCTCCAGTACCAGTCCGTTTGATGAAATTTTAGCGGTATTCATTGGAATAAGGGCAGCAAATACAATTGAAGCTGTTGTCATTATTATATAATTCCGTTCAACATCCTGTCTTTGACTTGTGTCACTAAAAAGCGAGGCACAGGCAAAACTGAGTATAGTGAGTGTCCGTCCAAAAAGGACCATTTTTCCTGAAAAAATCAGACTGTTTGAAAAAGTCTGCCAGAGATTCATTGAAAGCGTAAGAAATCTGAATAATTCAAGAAGACAGCCGATTAAGAAACCTGTAAAAAAAATTATTTCTGTTGTCTGAGTGTTTTCAAAATACTTCAGAATTATATAAAAACAAAATGGAACATAAAGAATTAAAACAACAAATGATAAAATAATAGATACTAAATTGGTTTTTATAAAAGGAATTTTTGATAAAAAAGCAGGAATCCTTAAATCTTGTGGAAGAATGATATTGTTTTTTACAATACTTGAAATAAGCAAAATAACTCCTGTTAATGCTGACAGCAAAGCAATTATTAAAGCAAATTTGAAGATTCTGTTTCTCGTTTTTAAAGTCATGTAAAAATCTTAATCCTAAGACAAAAATATGTAAAGCCTTTAAAAATTATGCCGAAAATAAAAAAGAGTACAGAATTACTGTTTAACAGTGTCTGTTGGGAGGATTTATGAAAAAGCTTGTGTTATCCGGAATTGTTTTGCTTGCTGTGAATGTCTGCCTTTTTGCAGGGGATGCTGCAGCTTTTGTTGATTTGGGAATTTCTCGTGACGGAAAAACTTATGCTTTTGCAGAATATGGCAAAACAGATAAAACATATCAGGGATATGCTGAGATTTATACAGTCGATATAGAAAAAAATGATTTTGTAAGTGGTGAAGTCTTCAAAACTCAGCCGTCAGCTGCAACAGTTTCTAAGAGTGGTAAAGCTGTATATGAAGAACTCTATGAAAAAGCTTCATGGAAATTAAAGAAATATGATTTTAAGCCGGCTGATGTTGATAATCTTCTTTATGTAAGTGATGAAAGAAAAGACGGTGACAGTGAAATTATCTTTAAAGATTTTGAAGGTTCAACAGTTGAGCAGAGTGTTTTTTATCATATAAAACTGATAAAAACTGTTGAGGGCTCAGGAAATAATCTCCGTTCATCATTTTTTATTACTCTTGAGAAAAAAGATGAAAATGGAAATGTAATAAGCAGAAATATTGTAGGTTCACCGGATATTAAAAGAAAGAATGTTTCCGGATACAGAATTGATAAAATTTTTTCAGATAAAACTGGAAGGAATCTGGTTTTTGTTGTTGAAAAAACTTTGAATGATGTGAATGGAACTTCAATCCGCTATATGGTTGAAACAATAAGACTGTAAGTTTTTGTAAAAAACACAAATATAACAAAATATTATATTTAAAAACTGTCTGAAATCTTATTTCATTGAAAATAACATAATATACAAAAATTATGGAGGTTTTTGATGAAAAAGATTATTACGAGACAGTTTTTTTTTAATATTTTAGCAGCTGCTATAATAACTTCTGCTGTTCTGGCAATTGTTTCGCCTGTTTCCTGCCGTCTGACTGATGAAGGAATTGAAATCTTTCCTGGTGACAGTCAGTCTCCCGAAATTGAAAAATTTTCTGTAATCAGTAATAAATCTGTTGAGATTTTGTGTTCTGAAAAAATAATTTTTGATAATATTAAAGTAGTTTCCGGAAATTCGATTATTCTTGATGAGCAGAGTGACTGCAATCAGTGCGAATTATATGCAGTTGCTGATTGTATTAATTATGATGAACAGGGACTTTGTGCAGAAATTTTATTTTCAGAATCCACAATAATAGGTGAACCGTATACAATTTCTGGTATTGTTTATGATACAAGCGGTAATTCATTAGAATTTTCACGAACTTTTTATGGATATAATGAGAATCCTGCAAAATTGATTTTTAGTGAAATAAGGTCTAAAAATTCTACTGCAAAAGTTGAATTTATTGAATTTTATGTATTAAAATCCGGTAATCTATCCGGATTAGAAGTGTCCAGTGCTGTTAAAGGTGAAGAAAATGCCTATATTTTTCCTGTAATTGATGTCAAAAAAGGCGAATTTATTACTCTTCATGGTCATATTATTGAAAAACTGGCTTCAGGGGCAAAAAATGAACTGGGCTCTGATTTAACCTTATCTACAGCAGCCGAAAGCTGCTCTTTAGCCCGTGATTTATGGAACAATTCAGAATCAGCTTTTTTTGGAAATAATGATGTCTTAGTCCTTAAAGATTTTAATACCGGTTCTTTTAAAGATGCTGTTTTGATGTGTCCTTCTTCTTCATCAAAATGGTACAGAACACAGGAAAAAGTTTATGCTGATGAAGCTTATGAATGTGGAATCTGGACTTCTGGTGCTGATGTTGCAAATGCTGTTGATACTGAAACCGCAAATGCTCTGGGCCGTTCCGTTTCAAGACAAAATATTTCAGAACTGGCCGCAAGGTATCCTGATGAAGAAACTGTCCCTGAAATAATTCCTGCTGCAAAAGAAGACTATCTGGTTGTTTCAGTTGTAACACCGGGTACTGAAAACAGCAATAATGAGTATGTAAAATAGTGTCTAGCAATTCGAGAAAAATTGTGCTAGACTTTCAGAATGTCTGAATTATTAGCACCTGCCGGCAACATCGAAGCATTAGATGCTGCTATTGGAGAAGGAGCGGACGCAGTTTACTTAGGACTCAAAAGCTTTAATGCACGTCTCCGCTCTTCAAATTTTGCATGGAATCAATTTGAGGCGGCTGTTTCTTCTCTGCACCGCCAGAACAAAAAAATTTATGTTACTGTAAACACTGTAAGTGAAGAACGCGATTTGGAACGGCTTTACAGGTTTCTTTCTTATCTTAATAAAATTGGTCCTGACGGTCTTATCGTTCAGGATTTGGGTGTAATCCGTATGTGTCAGGAATTTTTTCCAAAGCTTGAACTTCACGGATCTACACAAATGAATGTAGAAAGTGCAGCCGGTGTTAATCTTTTGAGTAAAGCAGAATTAAAACGGGTTGTTGTTGCACGAGAACTTGGTCTTGAAGAAATTAAATATATAAAATCACATACAAATGCGGAACTTGAAATCTTTGTACACGGTGCATTGTGTGTAAGTGAGTCCGGGCTCTGTCTTTTTTCAAGTTTTTTAGGCGGAAAGAGTGCAAACAGGGGAATGTGCACCCAGGCATGCCGTCGTTTTTATACAGTTGATTCTGAACGTGACGGAGAAAAGCAGGGGTATTATTTTTCTCCATGTGATTTACAGCTTATCGAGCAGATTCCGGAACTTATGCAGCTTGGGGTAGAATCTTTTAAAATTGAAGGACGAATGAAGAGTGCCGAATATGTCGGCTCCGTTGTTGCAGCTTACCGTTATCTCATGGATAACTGGGAAAAAGATAAAAAAGGCTCGCTTGCAACAGCGAAACGTCTTCTTTCCACAGATTTTGCCCGTGCAAAAACTTCTTACTGGTATAATTTTAAAACAAATGAAGAAGGGGTTAAAAAGGCAGGAAACCTTATCCTAAATCCGAATCAGGCGGGCGGAACAGGTATTTATCTTGGTAAAATCGATAAATTTGAGCAGGCAAGTGATGAAGCAATTGCCAGAGCAAAAGAAGCAGCCGGAAAAGACGCAAAGCCTGAAGATTATAGAATTGCCATGGCTCATCTTTCAGGAGGTAATTACGATCCTGATATTGGAGATTCAATCCGTCTGCACCGGCAGGATGATACTGGCCGGGTAAGCCACAAAGTCCGTACTGTTATGACTGATGAAGACGGTAAGCGCTTTATTGATGTTCCTGTTGGTTTTAAGCGCGGGGATTCTGTTTATCTTTTACAGACAAAGGCAATGTCAAAACGTTATCCGCGGGTGCTTCCGGCTGATATTGGTAAATACCGCCAGCAGCCTGGGGCAGAAGTGCTTCCTGTACTGGATTTAACTCCGGTTGCTAAAAATGAACTTTCATATTTTCCGGAAGGATTGTACATTCAGGTTTCTACTATCGGCGATTTACACACAGCAATTTCAAAAAATCCTGTCCGTGTAATTCTTGAATTTAATTCAGAGACCAGAACAGATTTGCTTGAAAAAAAGGTTTCACTTCCGGTTTCAAAAAAGCAGGTTATTATCTCACTTGATCCGTATTGTCCGGCTTCAAAGGAAGAGCAGCTTTTGTCTGATTTAACAGAACTGATTGCTGAGGGATATAAGACATTTGTTGTAAATAATATTGGTCACATTTCAATGCTTCGTACAAAAGGTGCAAATCTTATAGCAGGTCCTTATCTGTACACATTCAACCGGTGGGCAGCTTCATGGTATGAAAATCAGAATATCGGTGCATTTATTACACCTCTTGAAAATTCATGGGAAAATTTAAAAATGACCTGGGAAGAAAATGTGCGTGACCGTGTACTTGTTACAGCCTATGCATATCCTGCTCTTTTCCGAATGCGCTTTGCCCTTCCAGAAACTTATGACTTTTTGTACTTCATGGACAAAGAAGAAAAGATTTTCAAAGTCAACTCTACTGTTGATGGTTCTGTAGTTATGCCGGAAGAACCTTTTTCTATTGTTGATAAAGTTGAAACTTTGAATTCAAGCGGTTTTAAGCGTATTCTTCTTGATTTTTCGCGAACGCACGTTACCCGCCAGGAATTAAAAATGGTTACAAATGCCATGATAAAGAGGCAGCCTGTTCCAGAAACTTCCCGTTTTAACTGGAAAGACGGTTTTTACAGTCCTGAAAAAATCGAAATATACAAGGCAATGAACGAAAAGGCTGAACTTGAAAAAAATAACAGGCATGTTCAGAACCGGTATTCTAAAGGCGGTAAAAAGCGGCGCAGATAAGGGGATTTTATGAGGCGAAAAATGCTTAAATTATATTTTACCTGCACCGCAAAAATTTAGAGCTTAAAACACCTCCTCTGGGATGTCCTGTGAGCTGAAGGTTTCTGAAACAACGCCTTCAGCTGCAGTTTCTGCTTCGTTTTTGGCTTCTGAATCATTTCTGCTTTCTTTCAGAGGATTGAAATCGATATGTTCAGCAATTATATAAACCTTTGAGGTGTTTTTGCCTTCCTGAGTTTTCCAGCGGTCCTGCTTAAGACGGCCTACAACCCGTAAACCACGTCCTTTTTTTGCCAGCTGCATTATGTTTTTACTGAAATTTTCACCCCATGCTTCAATATCAAAATAAGCGACTTCTTTCTGAAAAGCACCGTGTGAATCTTTGTAGGTTCTGTTTGTTGCAATAGGAACTATACAGACTCTGGTTCCACGCGCAGTTTCTTTAACAGAAGAGTCGCGGACAACATTACCTTCAATAACAACCTGATTCATTTGATTCATAAATTTGCTCCTTTTGTGATCTGGCCAGATCTTCATAATATACAAGCACTATTTTGTGCTCATACAGTTATTGGCGCAAAACCGCATTTTTGGGCAAGATTTTTTGAAAAAAATGAGAAAAATTTGATTTTTTTGAAGAAAATTTACATCGGGATGTTTTTTACGAGTTTTACCATGTAAAGCTGAACATACATCATCAATGCGTCTTTGTCTTTTATTTTAGAAAGCCCCGGTGAATTAACAAGGCTTTCAGCAAGACTTCTGATTCTTTCTGTTGTGAATCCGTCCATTTTGATTGTACGCAGAGTTTTTCTGATATAATCGCGGATAAGGGAATTTACATCTTCAGTAAGATTTTTTCGTGCTTCTTTTCCGATTAATTTATTCCAAAGCTGCTCATAGGAATCAAGCTCGCGGTTCATTGTTGAACTTGCAGGAACGAATGTCTGTTCTGCTACCCGTGCTGCTTCTCTGAGAGCTACTTTTTTAGAAATATTCGGGTTGTTTGTAAGAACCGCTGTTTCTTCGTCTTCTTTGCGTTTAGCAGCTTCTTCTTCCCGGTAAAGTTCTGCCTTTGTTTTTGGCTTTTTAATTCTTTTGGCTTTAGGAGGACGCAAAATCATTCTCATTATCCATGAAATAACCGGCATTGAATACCAGAATGGAAGTAAAATTTTTGCATCCGTGAGAAGTTCCTGACGGCTCATCAAAAGAATATCGCTGTACGGTAAAAGCTGTCCGTTTACAAACAGACTGATTTTGCTTGTATCATCTCCACCGGCAGCATCGTAGCTGAGAAGCGGTAAAAATGAAGAGTGAAGCAGTGCACTTAAAATTGGAGACTGAATACGGATTTCTTTTTCAAGCCTGTCTTCAAAAGCATTCTGATCACGCATTTCCGGAAGAATGTCAAAAGATTTTAAAACATCCATCCAGTGATTTTTAATAGATTCCTGAACAGAAACTCTTGCATCGGTACATAATCTGAGTATTAAATGTAAAACCTTGCTTTTAAAGATAAAATATCTTGTTTCATCATAAGTTTTAAATACAAGCAGATCCGGAAGTTCCTGAACTGCAGCTTCCTGAGTTTTTTTGTGAAGATATTCTTTGAGTTCTTCATCAGAATACTGACCAAGTAATGGTACTCCTTTTGCATCAGTAAATTTTGTAATATCTTCAAAAGTAAAATAATACGGCGGCTTTAAAAGAAGCGACTCAAGGGTTTTGATGGCACCTTCTTTCTTTGCGTTTTCCTGTGCCTGATTTTTGAAATAATTTGCTGCAACTTCAGTTATATAAATTGCCTGCAGACATGATAAATCTTCCTGAGTAAAATCCTTGATTTTTTCATAATCCTGCTTAATGAAGAAGCAGAGCTGATTCCAAAGATAGAAATTTTCAGTAGTCTGGCTTAATGTTTCGATTGAATGATCGGCACGGTCAACAAAGGCATTGAAGAAATTTTTTGTGACCATTTCGCGACCAGGATTTGAAACTGTAAGCTTTTTTAGAAAATAATCATGATGGTCGTCTTTACGGAGCATGTTCTGGATTTTTCCGAGAGCATCTTCAATTAAAGTAACAGCTGATACATTTGAAGGAAGAAGAATTGACGGTGCATCATGCGGAAGAGAAAGTCCGTAAAGAATTTTGTCATTAAGTTCCTGTTTTGCAAGAAGTTTTGAAATTAAATCTGCTGAGTTGTATCTTTGTACAATTTCTTTAGGAGTGCCTTTTGGTAAATCTGCTTCAGACGGAAAGGGAAGTGAAGGATTTACGGCAATATCTTTGTACCGTTCAGCAAAACGTTCGATATAGTATGGAATGACAACAATTCCCTGTTTTTCTGGAGTAGTGTTTATGAGTAAGACTAATTTAGAATCAATAAGTTTATCAAGTTCTGACTGAAGGGCAGGAACCGGGTCTTCAAGATAGCATGCAAGTGTAGGCTGTTCTTCAAGATGGTGTTCTGAATATCTTTTAAGGTAATCACAAAAATCAGAGTAATCGACAACGGCATTTTTTTGTCGTGAAGCGAAAAATTTTAATAAAACTATTATACTTGTTGTTGTTGCCATGTCTTTATTTTATCAGTAATCTGTCATAAAATAAAGATAGATTTTTCTTATTTTAGAAATATTTAATCTGTAAAAACAAAATCGAGGTTTTTATGTTATCACAGCGTATGTCTAATCTTCACCCTTATGTTCCTGGAGAACAGCCGAAAGACAGGGCTTATATAAAACTTAATGCAAATGAAAATCCTTATCCGCCTTCACCAAAAGTAATAGATGCCGTACGGAAAGCTGTAAAAAAGAATCCTGAAAAAATGTCACTTTATCCTGATCCTGATTCAAATGCCTTAAAAGAAGCGATTGCCGACATGCTTAATAAGACTGGCGGTGTTTTGTGCCGTTCAAATCTTGAAGGCGGAAAGAAAAATGGAAGCGGTGCACTTGTAACTCCGGGCGATTTTGACAAAATTCCTTTTGTTGTAACGCCTGATATGATTTATGCAGGAAACGGTTCTGATGAAGTCTTGAGCTTTGTTTTCTATGCATTTTTTGATTCAGACCGGAAACTGGTTCTTCCAGAGCATACTTATTCTTTTTATCCGGTTTACGGCGGATTCTATGACATCCCGTTAAATAAAATCCCGTTAAATGCGGACTGGACTCTTAATAAAGAAAAAATGCTTGAACAGGCAAATTTGTCTGATTCTTCAATTATTTTTGCAAATCCGAATGCACCGACTTCTCTTGGACTTACACGCGATGAAGTCCGTGAAATGATTAAAAAAGCACCGAAAGACAGGGTTTTTGTTGTTGATGAAGCCTATGTTGATTTTGGAGGCGAAAGCTGTATACCGCTTCTTGCAGAATTCCAGAATCTTGTGATTGTGCGTACAACTTCAAAAAGTCTGTGCGGAGCAGGTCAGCGCATCGGTTATCTTGTCGCTCATAAAGAACTTGTAAATGCCGTAACAACTGTAAAAAATTCGCTTAATCACTTTCCGCTTGATTTTGTTGCGCAGACTGCAGGAACTGCTGCATGTAAAGATGCCGGCTACTATGTAAAATGTGCGCAGGATGTTGCTTTTGAACGTGATGAATTTATCGATTTCCTTCGTGAAAAAGGCTGGAATGTACTGGACAGCCAGACAAACTTTATTTTCTGCCGCAAAGACGGTGTAAACGGAGAGTCTGCTTACAGGAAAATAAAGGAAAACGGTATTCTGGTACGCCGCTTTGATACACCGGGAATTGAAGAATACCTTCGAATTACAGTCGGCACTCATGAGCAGATGGCTGCCCTTCGCGAAGTAATGCAGAAAATGTAGGAGTAATTTTATGAAATTTTTAGTTCTTTCTGATATTCATGGAGATTTTGATAATCTTGATAAACTTGATTCCCGCTTTAATGAAGCGGACTGCGTTCTTTTTGGCGGAGATTTTGCAAAGTTTGAGCATGAAGAAACAGCAAAGCCTGTTTTAGAAAAGCTTCTTTCAAAGCATGAAAATATTTTTTCTGTAATCGGAAACTGCGATAATCCTGATTTTCTTTCCGTAATCGAAGAGTCTGACATTTCTGTTGAAGGAACTCTTGCCTTTCATGAAGGAATTGCAGTCTGCGGTTCTGGTGGCGGTACAAAATTTACCGGAACAACACCTTTTGAACGTGAAGAAGATGAAATTCTTTCCGATTATGAAGTTGTCGAAAATTCAAGTGAAGAGTGTGCTGATAAAGACGGCAGATGGCCGAATCTTATTCTGATTATGCATAATCCTCCGAAAGATACAGAATGTGATAAACTTCCGAACGGAATTCACGTAGGAAGCGAAAAACTCCGCTCGTATATTGAAAAACGCAGCCCTTTCCTGGTTGTTACGGGACATATTCATGAAAGTGCCGGCATTTCAAAAATCGGTGAAACTACCGTAATAAATCCTGGAAGCCTTGCAGAAGGAAAATATGCTTTAGTTGAAGCAGAAAAAACTTCTGACGGAAAATGGTCTGTTACAAAGGCAGAACTTCTGACTATTTAATGCTTCTGCAGAATCTGAATCCAAGATAATTGTAACATTCGTTCGGGTCGTAGCTGTAGCGGTCACCTGCATAAATAAACGGTGTGTATTCGCTCCAGCTGCCACCCCGGCTTACACGCTCGCTTCCGGCTTCTGCTCCGATTGCACGAGCTCCTGCATCTGTTTCAATGTAGCGGCCGTTCCAGTCCCAGGTAAATTCACAGACATTTCCGCTCATATCAAAAAGCCCTGCGCCGTTCGGGTTTCCGCTTCCGGCTTCAGGCGGTGCATCTTCTCTAAAAGGGGTTCCTGCTGTTCCGACGATGTGAGTGCCGCGTGAATTAAAAGCTGACCAGGAAACTTCTTCTTCAGGAATTGAATCGTCTTCTTTGCCGTATTTATCAACCTGACCGCTTGCAAGCGCACCGCTCTGCATTCCTGAAATTGTTTTTCTGGCGGCATATTCCCATTCAGCTTCGGTTGGCAGCCGGTATCCGTTTGCGCTGAAGTTACATCTGCATAAATCAAGTGAAACTGTGTCTGTGGCGTCTTTTAAAATTCTGCCATTTAAAGTGTAGCATGGCGTAAGGCTGTGAATTTCAGAAAAAGCATTGCACCAGATTACTGCGTCATACCAGCAGATCATTGTAACCGGCTGATGACTTTCTGTACTTGGTTCGGCTCCACGTTTGCCGTGGCTTCCTTCCTGCCCAGGATTTATAAATTTATATCCCAATGCTTCGGCAATTTCGCGTGTTTCGTACCAGAGTTCGTAGGTGGTTTCATAACGGTTGATTTCAAAGGGCGTAATCCAGCGCGTTGCTGTGTAAGACTGGCTTCCGTCACCGATAACATAAACGTCGTAAACAGCCGGACTTTCAGGACCGAGCCTGACAGGAGAAAGTGAATTGAATTCCTGAGCAGAGACTGCAAAAACTGAGAAAATAAGACTTATTGCAACAGTCAAATATTTTTTCATGTCAATTCTCCTTTTTACTTCTTCCTTTTTTTCGACTTTTTCACCTTTCGCACTGGTTTGAGATTCATAACGATGTAGGCTACTGTTGCTGAAATGACACAAAGAGCACTGATTGCAAAGAAACCTGTCCATGTTGTAGAAGTGCTCCATGGAAGCCGGATGTTCATGCCCCAGAAACTTGTAATGAAACTCATAATCATTAAAACAAGCGAAATGACAGTAAGTTTCTTCATGATTACGTTCATGTTGTTGGAAATAACATTTGCGAATGCATCCATAACACCTGTAGTAATTGCGCTGTAGGTGTCAGCCATTTCCATAGCCTGACGGTTATCGATTTCGACGTCATCAAGCCATTCCTGGTCATCAGAGTCCAGACGGAGAATTCTGGTACGCCGGATTTTTTCGAGAAGCAGCTGGTTTGCTTTAAGCGAGGTTGTGAAGTAGGTTAGTGACTTTTCGAGGTTTAAAAGCTGGATAAGTTCAGCATTTTCAATCTGTTCGTGAAGTTCATTCTGGATAGAAGTGACCCTGCGGCTTATTTCTTTAAGGTAACGCAGGAACATAATGTCGCTTCGGGCCAAAATCCTGATTAAAAAGGCTGGAAAATCCATAAGCGACAGACCTTTGAGCCGGTTTGCACTTAAATCTTTTAAAACTTCGCAGTCTGTCCAGCAGATTGTAATTATTTTGTCTGGAAAAATGAGTGCACCAACAGGGGCTGTGGTGTAGGCAACTTCAGAATTTGGCGTAAAAACCGGAAGACGGAGAATAGCAAGTACATACTCATCCCAGTCTTCGATTCGGGAAAGTTCGTCCTGATCCATTACGTCCATTAAAATTTCAGGATCTACAGAAAAATCTTTTTGAATTTCTGTAAGTTCGGCCTGAGTGACCCGGCGTGCATCAATCCATAAACGCTGTGATGAGGCCTGAGAAAGTTCTTCTTTTTCGATTTTGACAAACTGTCCTTCTTCCTGAATCCAGTAATTTATCATTAGAAATACCTGAAACAGAAAAATTATATCATAAAATTTATTAAAGAATAAAGAATATATGTGTTTTTTTGTATTTTTTTCAGTTTTGCTGTCATAGATTTGATTTTATCTACAATAACTAAAGCAAGAATAGTTTTTTAAGCAGGAGGTATTTTGTATGAATTTAATTTTACTGGTTTTCGCATCTGTCAGCAGATACGGGGGAAAAATTTCAACTTTTTCCCTTGAAAATAATGGACAGGCAAATTTTTTAATACATGGATGCACCTGTGAAGATATTGTTAATGCCAGATATTGTGTTGTTTCATTTGAAAATTCAGAGCCTCACTTTAATATTTTTTTGCCTGAAAATGATTTCATGAATGAAAGAAAAGTTTGTGATTCTGAAAATCCTGGAAGAACTATAAATTTTTCCTTTGAAATTAATCTCAGTGTTCTGCATACACTACTGCGTCTTTTTGCTTCAACTGCAAAATCGCTTGGTTGGAATGAAAAATCTTTATCAATAATTGTAAAAAAGAATAAATGCAGAATAGACTTTTCTTTTTACAAAGAACATTCAGATAGTAAGCAGAACCGTCTTCTGCCGGTTCTTGCCAGATACGCATTTCTTTTTTCTGATGAGAAGGGCAATCTTCTTTCAGGTAAATATACAAAATTTTCAAAAATCCCGATTGCTGTTGAAAATCCTGTAATAAACGGGAGGAAAATTTCATGCTGAGAAATATTTTTGTCAGTACAGTTTATTCAATCTGTATTTTTCTTTTCTGCTCATGTCAGTCAATAGATTTTTTTCCTGTCCATACGTTTTAAGTGATTCAAAAATTTCTGCAGCAGAAGATTATGATTCAGCAGGAAAAATTTTTCTGGATTTTACATTAAAAAATGTTTCTAAGAAAAATATAATTTCTTTTGTGATTTCATGCAGTTTAATTGATTCTGAAGGTAAAACTGTTCTTGAAAATGATTCGTGCTTTGTAGAAAAGATCTGTGATAATATTCCTGCTGACTGTGAACGTGATTTCAGGCTTGCACTTGATTCATATTTTTTGGGTTGTCAGCCGGAGGCTTATTCAGTTGATTTTATTTATTTAAGGGAAGTTAGATTTGAGAATGGAAAGAGATGGACTGACCCTTATGGAATGTATTCTTCATCTGTTTCAGAAAATGATTGATTTTATCTTAAGGTAAACTTTGTGGACAAAATCTTTCTAAAGTGGTAAATTTGTTATCATTTAACAACTTTTTCAGGATTTATATCATGCATTTACCATCAGAAATCATTAAACTTTATTCCCTAATGGGCTCAACAAAGGTTGTACAGCCGGCTTTTAAGACTTTTATACTTGCAATTTTTGCAGGTGCCTTTATTGCACTGGGAGGTCTTGGCAGCCAGATTATTTCATGCGGGGTTGTTCCGGTTGCCTTTGGACGGGCTTTGAGCGGTATTATTTTTCCAATCGGGCTTGCTATGGTTGTAATTGCAGGCGGTGAACTTTTTACAGGTAACTGTCTGCTTTTTATTCCTGTGCTGGACAGGCAGATTTCTATTACTGATTTTATAAAAAATCTTGTAATTGTTTATCTCGGTAACATGGCAGGAAGCCTTTTGATTGCTGCCCTTGCAAACTATGGACATGTTCTTTCGCTTTATAATGGCGAACTTGTTAAAACAGTTGTGACTACTGCGGCTGTTAAGGCAAATCTTCCTTTCACTGATGCTTTTTTTAAAGGCATTTTGTGTAATATTCTGGTTTGTATTGCAGTGTGGGCAAGTCAGGCTGCAGAAGAGTTGAGCGGCCGCATCATAGCATTGTATCTTCCGATTTTTCTTTTTGTCGTCTGTGGATTTGAACACTCTGTAGCAAATATGTACTTTATTCCGGCAGGAATGATGGCACAGTATGTATATGGTGTCGGCGGGCATATTTCAATTACAGGCTTTTTATGGAATCTGCTTCCTGTTACACTTGGTAATCTTGTAGGCGGTTCAGTTCTTGTCGGCGGCGGCTATTATTTTGCATATCTTAAAAGTGTCCGCGGTTACGAAGATGATTAAGACATCCGTGTGGCGATTTTTTTATACACGGAAATATGAGTGCTTGATTAAAAAGCCAGATAATGCAAAAAAAACGGCTTCCACTTCATA
>NZ_JAZOUG010000282.1:0-3441 GCF_045657965.1 Treponema sp.
AGAAAAAAAACAAGAAGCCCAAAAAAGAATATAACAGCCCAGTGAATAACTGTCATTGCTACATAAAAAAATACTGCACCAAAAATCATAATAATTATAGAAAAAACAGGAACTTCCGAACTGAAATCAGAATTAAGATGAGAAAATAAAAGTAAACCAATAAGAATTAATAAAACGCCGGCTGCAAGTAAAATATTCAGAACAGGAACTGTAATTTTTTTCATACATCAACATCCTAAAAAGAAGAAAGTAAACCAAAATAGAATACTATATAAATACATAAAAGACTAGAAGATTTTTTACTAAAAAATCCTGATATAATTGCATATAAAGCAACATTAAAATTCTTCAATTTCACTTTACGCAACAACAAAAACTCTTATAATAATAACTGTAATTTTTTATAAAATTGAGGAATTATTTATGGAAAAGACTATTGCTTTGATTCCAGGGGACGGAATCGGTCCAGATGTTGTAGCAGAAGCAGTCAAAGTTCTTGATGCTGTTGCAAAAAAATATGGTCACAAATGGAACTACACAAAAGTTATCGCAGGCGGTTCAGCAATCGATCAGTTTGGTCATCCGCTTCCAAAAGAGCAGCTTCAGATTGCTCTCGACTCAGACGCAGCTTTGCTCGGTGCTGTCGGCGGTCCAAAATGGGACAATCTTGCATCTGAACTCCGCCCTGAAAAAGCTCTTCTCGGTCTTCGCGGCGGTATGAAGGTATTTGCTAACCTCAGACCAGCTGTAATGTGGAAGCAGCTTAAAGATGCCTGCCCTCTCAAAGACGAAATCGTTGGCGAAGGCTTGGACATCCTTATCGTACGCGAACTTACAGGTGGTATCTACTTCGGTGAGCGCGGAACTTCTGAAGATCAGAACACTGCATGGGATACAGAAAAATACACCCGCCCAGAGATTGAGCGAATCGTACGCATGGGATTTGAATACGCACAGAACCGTCAGAAAAGACTCTGCGTTGTAGATAAAGCAAACATTTTAAACTCTTCACAGCTCTGGAGACGCGTTGCAGAAGACGTTAAAAAAGACTACCCGGATGTAACTCTTTCTTACCTTTACATCGACAACGCTTCAATGCAGATGGTTCGTAACCCTCGCCAGTTCGACGTTATCGCAACAAGCAATATGTTCGGTGACATTTTGAGCGACGAAGCAAGCCAGATTACAGGTTCAATCGGTATGCTCGCTTCAGCTTCTCTCGGTGACGGAACAGGCCCTGGTCTCTACGAGCCAATCCACGGTTCAGCTCCTGATATCGCAGGAAAGGACTTGGCTAATCCACTGGCAACAATCCTTTCTGCAGCAATGCTCCTCCGCTACTCATTCAAACTTGAGGAAGAAGCAAAAGCAATCGAAAACGCAGTGAACGCAGTTCTCGATGCAGGCTGGCGCACAGGCGACATTGCAGGAAGCCACCTTGCAGAAGTAAAAGCAGCAGGTAAACTCGTTGGCACCAAAAAGATGGGTGAACTTGTTCTTGAATATCTTAACAAATAAACACTAATTTCATCAAAGAAAATGTCCTGCTTTAAGGCATCACCTGAAAGCAGGACATTTTTTTTCATTTGTATAAACTTCTGAAAAGTTTTATTATGTAGCTCAAATTGGAAGACTGTTATAAGATTCTCGGAGTACGTCATGATGCCACAGCGGCAGAAATAAAGCGTGCATACCGTCAGAAAGCAAAGCTGTTACATCCTGATGCTTCTCAAAATTCGGAAACGACTGAAGAATTCCGTAAGGTCGTAAAGGCATACGAAATTCTTTCTGATGTAAAACAGCGTTCTCTTTTCGATGAATCTTATTTTACAAGGAAAGCACAGAGCCGTTACAGCCGTTCTGTTAATTCTTTTGATTACAGAAAATGGCTTTCAGCACGCAGCGATGAAGAAAGCCGTTCAAAACTTATTTTTTTTGATTTAATGCATAACCGCGAAGACGATGCTGTTGCAGAATTCAAAAAAATGAGTATGAATCATGCGGGGTTTCGTCTTGCAAAATGGTTTACTCGCGAAGATTTTATGGATTACGGCTTTATTCTTGCAGAAGAGCTCGTCCTACGTCAGGAATATTACGATGCGTTTATTTTGCTTGAACAAATTATCCGCATGGAATACAGTTACCAGTATTTCAGGCTGTTCTTTCCCGAAGTAATGGAGCTTGCAGCAAATATCCTTAAAAATCATCTGGAAGGCAAAATTGCTGATGAACTGGCACTTGATTGCTGGGAAAGAGCTCTTGAATTAGGCTTTGGAAAGTCAAATGATGCAAATTTTCTTCGGAAAATGGCTTGCGCGTATCGCAGAATTGGAGATGACCGAACTGCAAGAATTTGCGAAGAAGAAGCAAGAAGAATTATTGGTTAACAGTGATGCGCCGCATGGATGCAGCGTAAAAGACAGGACAGAATCCCTCACGGGATTCTGTCGGAGTGAGCAAACATGGAGGTTTGCGAACGGAGAAACAGTCAAGGAGATATATATTTTATGATTCGGTTAAAGAATGAAAAAGAAATCGAAGGAATCCGGAAATCCTGCCATGCGCTGGCAGATTTGTTCAGGGAAGTAATTCCTCAGGTTCATGCAGGTATGAGCACAAAAGAAGTTGATGATTTGTGCGTAAAATTTATTAAAAAAATTGGAGGAACTCCAGCCTGGTATCATGAAGATTTTCCAGGGGCAGCCTGCATCAGCATTAATAACGAAGTAATTCATGGAATTCCTTCCCGCAAAAAAATTATTCACGATGGGGATATTGTTTCACTCGATATCGGAATTGATTTAGACGGATATATCTCAGATTCAACTCATACTGTTATGATTGGAAATGTAAAACCTGAAATCCGACGTCTTGTTCAGGCTACACGTGAAAGTTTAACTGCAGGAATTGCAGCCTGCGTAAAAGGAAACCGAATCCGTGACATTTCAAATGCTGTTTATGATGTAGCGCACGGTCGTTATGGTTATGGCGTAGTTCATGAGTACTGCGGTCATGGAGTCGGTCTTGATGTCCATGAAGATCCAAGTATTCCAAATCTGCCGGAAGGCGGTCCTAACCCCCGCATTCAGGCGGGAATGGTTCTGGCAATTGAACCGATGATTAATATCGGAACAGGCGATGTTGATCTTGCAAAAGACGGCTGGACTGTTTTAACAGCAGACGGAAAGTGGAGCTGTCATGAAGAACATACAGTTGCAGTTTTCCCAGACCACACAGAGGTGCTTACCGCCTGTGATGATTTGATTTGTTAATAACAACTTTTTCTGTAACTAAAAAAAGCCTCTGAGAGTTTTATTAATAGAAACTTAATATAACTCTTTGGAGGCTTTTTATATGAAAAAAATAACAAAACGTTTCTTAGCAGGAACAATGGCTTGTGCACTGGCATTTGCCGCTGTTTCTCTTTCATGCACACGGCTT
>NZ_JAZOUG010000283.1:0-8324 GCF_045657965.1 Treponema sp.
TCAAGTGAGTCAGACCCAAATGCCCTTGAAAACTTTTCCATGCACAACTTTATGCTGGGAAACAGAATCAGATACAATGAATCTTTGGACGAAACCTCAACACCAACAGAAGCTTACCTGCGTACATGGGGCTGGACTTCCTATGTAAATATCTGGTATTTATACTTTAGAAAAGTCGATTTTCCGGCAGACCCTGAAATTCATGGCCGCTGGGAATGGGCAGGCATATACTTCGGTGAAAAACTCTAATCATGCGCAATTTTTTCTTGCCACGGCACGGATACCGAATGAGGCAGTCTTTTTTTTTCATCACAGTTTTTATTGTTTTTTTTAATTTTTCCGTTCCTCTTTTTGCTGAACTTGAAAAAGTTGAACTGGAAGAACTTCCGCCTGCAGAAGAATATTATATTGACGACTCCCCTCTTCATCAGATTTTAAAACTTTTTGATGAAGAAGATTATGAAAGACAAAAAAAATTTCTTGAAGAAAAACAGCGGAAAATAATAAAAAAAACCGGTGATATTGAAATTCCAGAACAAAAATATGCACAGAATATGATTCATGAATATATTGCCCGCTACATGACAAATTTTGGAAAGCAGAACCTGTACAAAATTCTTGATAACGGAGAATTTTACAGACTTTATATCCGCTCTGAATTAAAAAAACAAAAAATGCCTCTGGCACTGGAATATTTGCCGCTGGTTGAAAGTGAATACAACGAAAAAGCTGTTTCAAGAAGCGGGGCTAAGGGGTTATGGCAGTTTATGGAAAATTCCATGTCACCTTTTCTTAAAAAAAACGAATGGTTTGATGAACGCTTAGATCCATATAAAAGTACACGTGCAGCCCTTTTAAAATTACAGGATAACTATAATGTTTTTAAAGACTGGCCTTTAGCAATTGGTGCATACAACTGCGGCTTAGGTGCAATGCGCCGGGCCTTAAAAAAATCACCGGTTAAATCATTCTGGTATTTAGCCGAGCACAATCTTATTCCTTCAGAAACGATAAATTATGTTCCGAAACTTCTTGCAATTACAGAACTGGCAGAAAATTTTTCAGAATATAAAATTGAACTTCCCGAACTTACTTCATCACAATTTTATGCAGATTTTGATTATATCACTACAAAAAATAAAATATCCCTTTCTTATCTGGAAAATCAGCTTCGCTTAACCGAAGGAACTTTAAAAAAACTTAATCCTGAGCTTTTAACAAACACGACACCACCGTCAGAATATAAACTCCGGCTTCCGATGAATATGAAAAAAGCAGCTGAAGATATTCTGAATTTCAGTTTTTAATCTTTTATGCCGAAAATTTAATTTGAAGAACCGTTAAAAAAGGAAAATTTATTGTGAAAAATAAAATTTTATCTTCCGTTATTATTTTTACCGCAATTACAGCTTCTCTCTTTTCTCAGGGAAACAAAAGTGTTATTTCATCATCAAGCGTAATTGACTGGTCAAAATCAAGTTTTGTTTCGGATATACAGTTAAATACAGAAAAAGCCGGAATAAATATGCCGTCCGGTAAAAGAGCTGCAATAAATTTTATAGAAACAAAACTTCCGGATTTAATTAAAGATCCGCTTCTTTCTATCTATGTAAATTCTACACAGCAGTTAGGTGATTTAGTTCTTGCAAACGACATAACACTCGAACAGCTTACAGATATTATCAACAACGGAAAAAAAACTCCGGGCATTTTTAAAGACGGTTCCCTTACTTTAACGACAGTTCATTCAATTAATCTGCGCGAAATTTCATCACTCATGATAAAGCATCATTTTCCTTATGAAAACGCAAAACCAATTGATAATATTTCAAGCCGCGTTTACACAGGAATTATCATCGATGCCAGAGGTGAAC
This sequence comes from Treponema sp., assembly GCF_045657965.1. Taxonomy (GTDB): domain Bacteria; phylum Spirochaetota; class Spirochaetia; order Treponematales; family Treponemataceae; genus Treponema_D. The sequence goes on from NZ_JAZOUG010000283.1 coordinate 1,875, forward strand.
TTGATGTACACGGCGAGTTTATGAAAGATGAAGTCTACCCGTGCTTATTTCCGCAGGTCTGGGATGAACATATGAATTTAATTTATGAAAGAAACATGGGTTCTCCAGAATCAGAATTCTTAAACGGAATGATTAAATATGACTGGCGTGATGACGAAAGCATTTATCAGGACAGAATCGGAATTGACCCGCTTCGCATTAAAGCACGCAAAGTTTACGGCCATTTAAGAACTGACCCTGTAATTTCAAGGCAGGATGCCCTTAAAATTTTATCAGTTCCTGAAAATCTTAAGCTTTTACAGGAAGGAAAAGTCGTTATTCTGCTGGACAAAGAAAATCTAACCTATTCTATCAATATGGATGAAAAACTTCAGGAATATTATGCACCATTTTTTGATATAGCAAATTATTTCCCTGCAAATGAAGAAGCACCGGTTATTAAAATCGGAGACGGTGAACTTAAGCTTTTCTATGATTTAAAATTCGTTGCCGACAGTCCGGAACTTCTTAAATCTGAACTTCCAAAAATGCAGAATCTTGCAAATCTTTTAAAAGATGTAAATAAAGACGATGCATTTACAATCTTAATTGAAGGACACACTGCAGATGTTAATAAGCCTCTCGGCCAGATGAATCTTTCAATAGCACGAACACAGACAATTATAAACGAGCTTGTAAAGAACGGTCTTCCACGCTCATTGTTCAGTTTTAAAGGCTACGGCGGCACACAGCCGATTGCTTCAAATGCAACACCTGAAGGCCGTGCAATGAACAGACGCGTTATAATAACAGCAAGACCAAAAGCAACCTATATCAAAAGATACTAAGGAGTTTTCAAATGAAAAGAAAAATATCTGCTCTTCTTATTCTAATGTTGAGTCCTGCTATCTTTGCAGCCACTTTTTTTTCAGGTGAAGCAGGCATCCTGTCAAATTTCATAAACACAAAAGCAAAGTCATTTGATCCTTCCCTTACTTTCGATGCATTTTTTTCAGGAAGATTCACTTTATCAGAAAGTCTTTCAGTTCGCTCAGAATTTTCAATGCAAACTGATGACACATACAGTTCAGGACTTCTTTCTGAAACTGACTCAATTTTCAGAATCGACGAACTTTCTGCAACATACATAAAATCCTTCGGCGGTTTTTCACACGATTTGAATTTCTTTATGGGATTTTTTGAATCTGTAGGAACCCAGCAGTTTATCAGACGGCGTCTTGGTGTTGAAAACTACTCTTCCCCGCTTCTTGAAAACTATCTTGGATTAAACGGTGCTTCAGTTTATTCACTTTACGGCTACGGCGGCGGATATACAATAACCTTTAACGATAAACCTGTAAGCACAGGTCTTTTTATAAGCAAAAACAGCGAAAATTCAGAAGATGTTCCACAGTTAAATTTTGACTTAAGACTTGCTGCAGCCTACAGATACTTAACTTTAGATTTACTTGCAGGTCTTGGTGCCCCGCTTTATACAAAAGACGAAAATAATAATGATGTCGTACTTCTGATTGATACGCTTTATTTTCATACAGGAATTGATGTGCTTCTTGGAAACAAATATTCTCCGGCTTCCCTTTATGCCCAGTGCGGATTTGAATATCTTCCTGTAAAATCAAGCAGCAAAGCAAAAGATTTTGATATGGCAGATGTTTATCTTCTTGTTGAGCCCAGATTTGCAGCAAAACAAACAAAATTATATATAACGGTCTACAGTATTCCGGAAGATAAAATCAAAAAAATGCCGTTCTTCAATGATACACTCGGCCTGAATCTTAATATTTTCTCTGATTCATTTCATGCAAAAAATTATGATTTTTCAGCCGGTGTAAACTGGATGGTAAGCTTTGAAGAAAAAAATATTTCTGATATTGCAGATACAAAACTTTTTGATGCAATGAATATAACTGTTGCTCCGTTCTTAAAGCTCAAGATTTTAGACGGAGAAATGACAATGCTGTTCCAGGCAATACCGACAAAAATTGCAGAAAATGAAGGTAATGCTCTTAAGCTGCACATCGGCTATAAAAAAGAACTGTAGATTAAGCTGTCTTAAAAACAAAAAAAACGACCTTTCATCGTGAACCTGTCAGAAAAGCCGCTGTGAGCACAGCTTAGGCGGCTTTTTGCCAGAACCACGATTCCGGTCGTTTTTTCTTTAGCAGACTTATTTTAAAGTTATTTTATATCCGCTGTTCAAATCTTACATAGAAAACGAACTTAGCCGTTTGCAGGCTTCTTCGATGTCGGCTTTGTGACCGAATGAGCTGAAGCGGATGAAACTTTCGCCTGCCGGGCCGAAACCTGAACCTGGGGTTGTTACGATGTGGCACTTATCAAGAATTGCATCGAACACTTCCCAGCTTTTTAGACCAGGAAATTTTGCCCATACATAAGGACCGTTTCCTGTAAAGTAAGAAACAACGCCCATTTTTTTGAAATTTTCACCGTCAAGGGTTTCTTTGATTTTTTTACCGTTTTCAAGGTAATAATCAACCTGAGAACGCATGTCTTTTAAGCCCTGCTCGTCCAATGCAGCAAGACCGCCTGCCTGAGCAATATTTGATGCACCATTAAAAAGAGTTGTCATGACGCGGTTCCAGTCTTTGTTTACGCTTGAACCGTCTTCAAATTTAAGCTCGTTCGGAACAATGCTCCAGCCTAATCGGACACCAGTAAAACCTGCCGGCTTTGAAAAAGAGTTTACTTCGATTGCGCAGGTTTTTGCACCTTCAATTTCGTAAATAGTTTTAGGCAGATTTTTGTCGCGGATAAATTCACAGTATGCAGCATCAAAAATGATGATACATCCGTTGGCATTTGCAAAATCTACAAGTTTTTTGAGCTGTTCTTTTGTAGCAGTTGCTCCAGTCGGATTATTTGGGGAACAGAAATAGATAAGTGTATTTTTTTCGACCTTGCTTAAATCAGGGAAGAAATCGTTCTCAGGAGTACATGGAAGATAGGAAATTCCTTCGTAACCTGTGCCGTTATTTTTTCCGGCAGCTCCAACAACAACGCTTCCGTCGACATAGACAGGGTAAGCAGGATCCTGAACGGCAACTTTAACATCGCGGCCAAAAAGTGTCTGAATTCGTGCGATATCACATTTTGCACCGTCAGAAATAAAAACTTCTCCCGCATCTACAAGGCCAGGATAAAATACTTCTGCAATTCTTGAGCGCAGAGAAGAATTTCCCTGTTCATCGCCGTAGCCTGAGTAACCTTCGGCAGTTGCAAGAGAAAGACAGTATCCGCTCATTTTTGAAGCAATATGTTTTGAAATAGGCTCGGTAGTGTTTCCGATTCCGAGCGAAATGATTTTTGCTTCCGGATGAGAAGCAGCGTATTCACGGCGGCGGCGGGCAACTTCCGGGAAAAGATAGCCTGCGGTCAAATTTGAAAATCCAGTATTTCTTTTTATCATAGTGAGCCAATTCTAACAAAAAGCCGTGCTGTCAGTAAAGTACTGATGCACGGCTTATATAAAAAAATTAAACTGTGTCTTCTAAAACTAGAATGTTACAGCAAGACCGATTTTTGGCTGGAATGAAATTCCTGAAACAATATAGTCTGCATCACCGAAATAACCTTTAGCATTATTATCATGATCTTCAGCATAAGACATAGAACCGTAACCAATGTTATAGAACATACCGAAATTTGCAAACAAACCTATATGATTGTTAAAGCGGAATGTGTAAGATACTTCAGGTCCGATATAGAAGAGGAAATCATCAAAATCAACTTCATAGTGCTCACCGGCAATATCAGCTGAGAAAAGTTCAAAAGTCTGATATCGGAAACCAAAATCACCGAAAATTGAAAGAGTCATTCTTTCATTGTGAATTGGAGAACCACCAAAACCTACACCGAATGCAAAATCAATGCCGGAAGCATCGTCTTTTTCTTTTAAACCATAATTTTTGACTTCATAGCTTTTCATATCGCCTGATGAAACATAGCCTGCATCAAATCCAACTTTGAAAGCAAAACCGCTGTCAGCAACATGTGTGTAGTCAAATACAAAATCAACACCAGTCTGTGAAAAGTCTTCTGTTTTTGTATTGCCACTAACATCTGCATCTGCAGAAAATGGTGAAATCGGGAAGCTTGCACCGATGTGAAGGGTGTTCTCAGCGAACAGTGAAGCTGCTGTTAAAGCGGCAGCAGCGGCCAAAGCGATAAGCTTTTTCATAATTATAAACTCCTTATCCTTAAAAAAGGACAAGAAATTATAAAAAAAAAAAGAATCTGTCAATTTTCTAAGGGGGGGGTAAGAAGATTCTTATAAAGATTAAGAACTTTCTAATCTTTAAAACCGCTCCAGGCCCTTAATTTTGCTACGTTTTCAAGAAGCAGATCAATTTCTTCTTCGGTGTTGTAGAAGTAAAGGCTTGCACGTGCAGTAGCCGGAACTCCAAGATAAGCTCCTAAAGGCTGGGCACAGTGATGACCTGCCCTGATTGCAATATTTTCTTCGCTTAAAAGGGTTGCAATATCATGCGGATGAACTCCGTCTACCGTAAAGGTAACAATTCCGCACCTTTTTGTGCCGTCTTTGTTTCCGATTATATTTACGTGAGGGATTTTTTTCATTCCTTCGATTAATCGGACAGCCAAGGCGTTGTCGTGCTCAGTAATTGTGTCTAAACCGACTGACTGAATGTAGCGGATTGCAGCTGCCATGCCGACTGCATCTCCTGCGCTCACAGTTCCGGCTTCAAATTTGTGCGGAACATCTGCCCAGGTAGCGCCTTCTTCGGTAACATATTCAATCATTTCTCCGCCGCGAAGGAATGGAGGCATTGCCTCTAAAAGCTCCATTCTGCCCCACACAGCTCCGATTCCCATTGGACCGCAGAGTTTGTGTCCGCTCATTGCAAAAAAATCGATTCCAAGCTCCTGAACGTCAACTTTAATGTGCGGAGTTGACTGTGCTCCGTCAACAACCATTACAGCGCCGTTTTTGTGGGCAATTTCTGCAATTTTTTTGACCGGATTCGTAGTTCCTAAAACATTTGAAACATGTGTAAGAGAGACAATTTTTGTTTTTGGGGTGATTTTAGCATATTCTGATTCAGGAATTTCGCCGGTTTCCTTATCGACATACATGAATTTTAAGACCGCGCCTTTTGTGTCGCGGATAAACTGCCACGGAAGAATGTTTGAATGGTGCTCCATGATTGAAATAACGATTTCATCCCCGGCATTTACATTAGCCATACCGTATGTGTTTGCGATTAAGTTTAAGCCTTCGCTTGTGTTTCGGGTAAAGATAATTTCCCGTGGAGAGCGTGCATTTACGAATTTTGCGACCGTCTCACGTGCGTCCTCGTAAGCCTTTGTAGCACGCTCGCTTAAAGAATAAAGACCGCGCAGGGGATTTGCATTCTGAGTTGCATAAAAGTGAGTCATCGCATTTAAAACGATGTATGGGCGCTGGGCGGTAGCAGCAGTATCAAGATAAACAAGACCAGAGTTGTCTTCAGAATTTTTTTCGTCAATCGCCTTAAAAAGCGGAAAATCATTACGGAATTTATTCATGTGCCAAATTATAAAGATTTTCAGACTGATTGAGAAGTAGTTTTACCTAGAATTTCAGTAGGTTTTATTTTTTTCCGATAATATACTGATGAAGAAATTTCTTCCTGCGTTATTTGTAATTTTCTCACTTTTTTCGCTTTCCGCTGATTCAGACCTTCCGCCTGTAAAACATAATCCATGGGAGCTCATAATTTACCGGCCTGAAAACAAGACAGACTTTAATTATATCCGCTGCTTTGTGCAGATTGAAGATGAAAACGGAAATGATGTTTCAAAAACAAAGGTAAAAGCCACTTACGAATGGAGTTCAATTCCGGATGTTGTAAATAAATACAAAAATAAGCTGTACCTTGACGGAGGAATGGCAATGCACTTAAACCTCCGCCCCGGAAAATACCGGTTCTCAGTCTACACGCCGGCCGAATGGTACAATGCTTTTGAATGTGCAAAGGGAGCTGAAAATAAAGGCCAGTGGGAATCAAATGTGTTTGAATACGACACCGAAAACCCGGCAAAGGTAATTTTTGTAACGCCAGTAATAAACGACAACGGTTTTTACAAAGGCGAATGGCACATCGAACATAAAGCACCAAGATTTTACAAATGGTCTGAAGGCAAAATTAAGTAACAGGTCATCCTGATACTCATTTAAAGCGAGTGATTTTAAGTGTAATTTTAAATTCTGACTGTATATTAAATTGAAAAATTCTCAGTCATAATGAGAATATGACTGAGAATCAGGAAAATTTTGTTGAGAACATGAAGTTTTACAGAAAAAAAACAGGACTTTCTCAAGCAAAATTAGCTGAAATGTGTAATGTTTCAAACGGCACTATCGGGAATATTGAATGTGGAGTAACAAAACCTTCATTCGATCTGATTTTTTCAATTGCACAGGCGTGA
>NZ_JAZOUG010000284.1:0-7212 GCF_045657965.1 Treponema sp.
TTTGCGTCCGACACGGATCGAACGTGCAACCTACGGATTCGAAGTCCGTTACTCTATCCAGTTGAGCTACGAACGCAAGATTGGGTGCCTGATGGGGCTCGAACCCACGACAATCAGATCCACAATCTGACGCTCTACCACTGAACTACAGGCACCATGTAACCGATGTAGGAAACTATATCAAAAAAAATACGAATATGTCAAGAAGTTAATGCTGAAAAATCTAAAAAATCTGCAATGTTCTTAATTATTCTTTTGTTTGAAAAATCTAAACTTCTATTTTTTAATTCCGATAATCAAAAGGACTAAAACTTTTTGGGGAAATAAATGCCGGAAGAAAAACTTGAGCAGACAGGAACTACTGATACAATAATTGCACAGAAACAAAATCTTGTTTCTGTAATGCAGGAAGAAAATGTGCTTTTGGATAAAATTTTAGAACAGCAGACTCTTCTGCATAATTGTGTCAAAGAAAAAGACTGGGATACTCTTAACCGCAATATTGAAAATCTCCAGAATTTAAGTGATCACTTTGTTGAACTTGAAGAAAAAAGAATGGCTTTAAGTTCAAATGTAGATATGGCACAGGATTCTGAAATCTCTCCTGTTTTAAGTGAGGTCAGGGGAAAACTTCAGAAATCAAAAGTGGAAAATAAGGTTTTGAATGAATATATTTCCACAACACGAAAGTTTCTGCAGGGGGTTTTTGATTCCGTTGTGCCTCAGAGAAGAAATGTACTTTATTCAAAAAAAGGTCAGATTGTAAAACCAGAACTGAGCAGTGTTGTGCTCAACCAGATGATATAAGGAAAAAGGAGCAGAAGTATGGCAAATTCATTCGCAGCAATTGAAATCGGTAAAAGAAGCTTAATGGCTCATTCGACTCAGATTAATACTGCAGGTCACAATATTTCCAATGCCGACACAGAAGGATACTCACGTCAGCGCGTTCAGATTAAGACTTTTGACCCGATTTACCGCCCTGATTTAGAGCGTGAAGAACGTGCAGGTCAGTTAGGTCAGGGAACAAGTGTTGAATCAATCAACCGCCTGCGTGATGAACTTTTGGATCAAAGAATCGTCGCTCAGACTAATCAGGAAACTTACTGGACTACACGAGAAAAATATTACACGATGATTGAACAGGTTTATAATGAGCCTGATGAAATCTCTATCCGCACCAATATGGATAAATACTGGCAAGGCTGGCAGGAACTTTCTGTTTATCCGGAAAGCCAGGCAGCCCGTCAGGCTGTTGTAACCCGTGGTGAGACTTTGGCTGAAAGTATCCAGCAGAGATATAAATCTTTGAGCGGAATCGGAACACTGATTAACGGTGACATCGAAGCCACTGTAAAGCAGATTAATTCAATTTCAAAACAGATTGCAGAAATCAACAATGAAATCGTAAAAGTCAAGGCAATGGGGGATAATCCGAACGATCTTCTTGACCGCCGTGATTTACTCGTAGAAAAACTTGCAGGCCTTGCTAACATTACGACTGACATCCGTGATAACGATGAATTTATGGTTCATCTTGAAGGAAATATTCTCGTTCAGGGACATATTTCCCGCTCATTTGAAGTTGAAGCTATGACTGATAACAATGGTTATAGCAAAGTTATCTGGAGTGATACAAAAAATAATGTCCAGGTTTCAGGCGGTACTCTGGGAGCTTTGCTTGAACTTCGCGATGTTGATATCCGTTCTGAAGTTCAGAAACTCAATACAGTTACAATGAATTTTGCTGACCTTGTAAACGATGTTCACAGAAACGGAATCGGCATGAACAATGTTTCAGGCCTTGATTTCTTTACTCAGCATCCTTTTGTAACAAGCGTAAACGGAAACTATGACCGCAACGGTGACGGTGTTGACGATCATTCTTACATTTTCAGATTTACGGGAACCAACTCGCTTAACCCGCAGGAAAAAGTCGGTCTTGAAGGTACAATGACTTTCTCTGGAAAAAGCGGAAATATCAAAGTTTCTTATCATGCGACAGATACAATCGAAGAAGTAGTTGCCCGAATCAATGATTCAGACGGTGAAGTTAAGGCTTATCTTGACAGAAATAACCGCCTTGTTTTGAAGGCAACTACTTCAAATGCAATGGGAAATCCTGATTTTGTAATCCGCCATGTTGAAGATTCCGGATTGTTCCTTTCAGGATATTCAGGAATTTTGAATGGAAGCGGCTCAGAAAATGCCTATGATTTTGCACAGGCAGATGCTGTAAATGCACTGAGAGGTGAATTTGCAGTTGCTCCTGTTTTAAATCCTGCAGGATACATTGCAGTCAACGAAGCAATCAAGGGCGATGTATTGAGCGTTGCTGCAGCCTATCCTACAAATCAGGGAAAATCAATGATTGGCGATGGCCGGGCTGCAGTAGAAATTGCTTCAATCCGAAATACTGCTGTAATGATTGGAAAGGACCGCACTTTCGATGACTATTTTGCAAATTCAGTCACAAATGTCGGATTAAAAGGCGAGCAGGCAGAAATGAACATGCTTTCTCAGAACGCTATTATGGACGATTTACGAAACATGCGGGATTCTATCAGCGGTGTAAACATCGACGAAGAACTTGCAGAAATCATCAAATTCCAGCACGGCTACAATGCAGCCGCAAAGTTTGTTTCTGTAATCGATGAAATGCTTGACACGGTAATCAATCGTCTTGGAGTTTAATTCTTCAAAGCCTTGCAGTGTGAAGGGCTTTTTTTTATAATCATTATTATGGAAAATAAAAATCTGATTTTTGATTATAAAAACTTCTTAAATAATGGTAAAACTGAACGTGAATGTGTCAGCCAGATAATTAAAACTGCTGAAGAAGCCGGTTTTAAAAATCTTTATAATGCAGAATCTCTTAAAACAGGTGATAAAGTTTATATTCAGAAAATGAATAAAGCTGTGGCGCTTTTTACAATTGGAAGTGAACCAATTGAAAAAGGAATGAATATTTTAGGCGCTCATATTGATTCTCCGCGGCTGGATGTTAAACAAAAACCTCTTTATGAAAAAGATTTTATTGTCTATTTGAATACTCACTATTACGGCGGTATAAAAAAATATCAGTGGGTAACATTACCGCTTGCTGTTCATGGGGTTGTCTGTAAAAAAGACGGAACTACTGTAAAAATCTCGATTGGTGAAGATGAAAATGAACCTGTCTTCTGTATTTCTGATATTCTTCCTCATCTGGCACAGGAACAGATGAAAGAAAAAGCAAGTGATTTTATTTCAGGTGAAAATCTTGATTTGATTTTGGGAAGTACTTCTCCTGAAGAGTCCTCAGATGAAAAAAGTGAAAATAAAGATAAATCTTCTGCTAAAAATGAAATTCTTAAAATATTAAAAGATAAATATAATATTGATGAAAAAGATTTTGAATCTGCCGAACTGGAAGTTGTTCCTGCCGGAAATGCCCGTGATTTAGGCTTGGATTCATCTCTTATCTTAGCTTATGGTCAGGATGACAGAAGCTGTGCTTTTGCTTCTTTTAAAGCTTTATTGGATTCTTCTGATTTCACAAAAACCGCCTGCTGCCTTTGTGTTGATAAAGAAGAAATCGGTTCTGTTGGAGCAACCGGTATGGGAAGCCATTTCTTTGAAAATGCTGTGGCTGAATTGATTGCAAGACTTCCCGGAGAATATTCTGAGCTAAAACTTCGCCGCTGTTTAGCAGAAAGTAATATGCTTTCCAGTGATGTAAATGCCGCATATGATCCGATGAATTCTAATCTGTTTGATAAAGATAATGCAAGCTTTTTAAATGGCGGAATAGTTTTTAATAAATATACCGGAAGCAGGGGAAAAAGTGGTGCCAGTGATGCAAATCCAGAATTTATTGCAAAACTACGCTCTTTGCTTGATGGTTCACAAATTAAATACCAGATGGCTGAACTTGGAAAAGTAGACCAGGGGGGCGGCGGAACAATTGCTTATCTGGCAGCAAAATATGGAATGAATGTTCTGGATGCCGGCGTTTCTGTTCTTTCAATGCATGCTCCCTGGGAAATTATAGCAAAAAAAGATATAGAGTATGCTTACAAAGCTTATAAATTATTCTTAAATTTAGAATAAAATTATAAAAAAACAGTTTTTTTTCTGTTTTTCTAGACTAATTAAAAGTTTTGAATTAAAATAATAGTGTAATTTATTGCAGAAGGAATTTGCCTGAATGATTGGCTCTCTTGAAAAACTGCAGAGGCTTTTTGAAGCTGAGCGGCTTTTGAATGAAATAAAAGATACTGATGTACTGCTTGAACGAATTCTCACTGAAGCAAGAGCAATTGCCAATGCTGATGCTGGTTCAATTTACGTAATTGAAGAAAAGCAGCCATCTTCTATCTTGTCTCCTGTTTTTTCAAAAGAAGATTCTGTCTTTAAAGATAAACTTCTACGAATAAAATATGCACAGAATGATACACAGCATAAAAAATTGAGTGAAGGTTCAAAGTCTCCGTATGTATATTTTACTGTGCCAATAACAAAAACTTCAATTTCCGGTTACTGTGCATATACAGGTCAGATTTTAAATATTGCCAATGCTTACGAAATTGATCCTGATAAACCGTATAAATTTAACAGCAGTACTGATGTTTCTACAGGTTATAAAACGGTTTCTGTGCTTTCACTTCCGCTTGTTACAAGTGCTGGTCAGACTCTTGGCGTTTTGCAGATAATAAATGCCAAGGATTCTGATGGAAATATAGTTGTATTCTCTGATGATGCAGTTGAATATGTAAAACAGTTTGCTTCAAGCGTTACTCAAACTCTGGAACATACGTATTTAACCGGTAATATGATTAAGCGAATGCAGCGCATGGCCGAATTCCGTGATCCAAAAGAAACTGGTACTCATGTTGAACGTGTTTCTGATTTTTCAATTGAAATTTATGACCAGTGGGCTTTAAATCATAAAATTCCAAAGCAGGAAATTCTCCGCTTCAGGGATATTTTAAAGATTGCAGCAAAGTGTCATGATTTAGGAAAAGTCGGCATTTCTGATACAATTCTCAAAAAGCCGGGGCCAGGCAGATTTACTGCAGAAGAAAGGGCTGTTATGATGGGTCATACCTGTGTAGGAGCAAAACTTTTCACTCAGCCGGAATCAGAAATTGATGAAATGGCCAGAGATGTTGCTCTGCATCATCATGAATGGTGGAATGGCAGTGAAGAAGGTTATCCTGGAAAAATCGATTTTATGAGTTATGAAATCGGTTCTCCTGTTGTAAAAGGTGAGCCGATGAAAGGTGAAGAAATTCCTCTTTCTGCCAGAATTGTTGCTATAGCAGATGTTTTTGATGCTCTTTCGCACAGACGGGTTTATAAAGAAGCATGGTCTATAGACGATGCGTTTATTGAAATTCAGAATCTTTCTGGAAAACAGTTTGACCCTGAACTTGTTCTGGCGTTTTTACAGGTAAAAGACCGTATTATTTCTATTAATGCTGCTTATGAGCGCATGGAAAAATAATTTTAATATCTTTTTATATTATAAATTTCAATAGTTATGTGTTTCTGTAATTCCTGTGAAAAGACTTGAGTGAATTTTTTTAATTCTTTGTCACTGTAATAATTTTCTTTTTTGCCGCCCAGGCCTATTTCTGCTAAGTTTAAGCTGAACTCCCGTTCCCGGAGTCTGTCTTCGATATTGTCTTTATTGAAAATAATTCCCCTGTCATTCATTACGCATATTGATTTTTCTATAAGCCTGGAAGCAAACGGAATATCTCTGGTAACTACAATATCGTTTTCTTTTGCGTTTTCAAAAATATAATCGTCAGCAGAACCTTTTTCATTTTTCGAAATAATCATTGAAATATGATTGTCGGACGGAGAAAATGGAATAGGGCGGTTTGATACAAAAATAACTGAAACTGAATTTGTTTTTGTAATTGAAATTAATGATTCTCTGGCTTTTTTTGGAAATGAATCGGCATCTACCCAGATACGAAATTTAAGCATTTAAAACCCTGTTAATTTTTTCAATCATATCGTTGGCAATTTTTTCTGCTTCTTCACTTTTGGTTGTGTCAGAAATGATACCGGAAGTTTGAGGTGATTTTTTTAAGAGCTGTGCTGTTTTTGATTTTTCTTTGTAAAGTTCATCACAGAGCATTACACCTGCAAGTGCAGATATCTGCAGCGGGTTTTGAAGAACATTGTTTCTTTGAATCTGTGTCACAATTTTTTTGTAATAAGACAAGACTTGTTCAAGGTATTCATTATCTTCGTCAGCCCTGATTGAAAACGGACAGTCAAATAAATCTATTAAAAGGGAACCCATAGACTAAAAAATATCGAATAGCGGCTGGGAAGCAGTATCCTGAGTAGAGTTTTCAGAATTTACTTCTTTTGACTCTGTAATATACTGGTTGTTTTGTACAGCATCTGATTCACCAAATTCGAAATCAACATTCGGTGTTAAAGTTTCTGCCGGGGTATTGTCTGAAGTATTCTCAAAATTGTGTAGTGCTTGTTCAACATGAGGCTGTTGTGGAGCAGATTCAGTGATTTCTGAATTTGATTCTGATTTTGGAGCTTGAACCGTTTGTGTTGTATGAAGAATAACATTTTCTACAGCATTCAAACGATTCAAAGCTTTGAGGATACCTTCTTCGATTTTGCTCTGGTCAGTCTGAAAAGATGAAAATTGCTCCGATTTTGCATTGAGTGCGTTTGAAAGCTCTGCGCATTTGCTACGCAAAGCAGCATTCTCAGCATTAAGCTGTTCAATTTTTTTAACAGCGCTTTCTACCTTTTCTTCCAGCAACAGAACCTGTTCGAATGAAATCATGGTATCCCCTTAAAAATTATGCTTCGAGAGCTTTTTTTGCAGCTTCAACAACTGCTTTGAAAGCCTGTGGGTCTTCGATAGCGAGGTTAGAAAGAGCCTTGCGGTTCAATGTGATACCTGCTTTGTTGAGACCATTAATGAAGCGTGAGTATGAAAGACCTTCTTCACGAACTGCTGCGTTGATACGTGCAATCCACAACTGGCGGAAATCACCTTTGCGGTCGCGGCGGTCAACATAAGCATGTCGAAGTGCCTTTGTTACTGCGTCTTTTGCTGCCTTGTAGTTAGTTCCGCGGCGGCCAGTGAAACCCTTGGCGAGCTTCAGAATCTTTGCGCGGCGGTTATTGCGTTTTGTACCATCTACTGCTCTAGACATAATTTACCTCGTTCAAAAAATTAAC
>NZ_JAZOUG010000285.1:0-2321 GCF_045657965.1 Treponema sp.
GGAGGAACCTATGGCAAATAACGTACTATTTAATGAACGCACCGCCACGGATTTAATCGAATATGCTGAGCAGACAGCCGCATGGATTAAAACAACTGAAAAAACAGGCAAAAAAGGCAGAATATGGAATCAGAGCCCTGATTCAAAAGAAGATTTTTCTGATTATCCGATGCTTACCCAAAAATCATTGTATGGCGGTTCAGCCGGTGTAGGGCTTTTCTATTTAAGACTTTATCAGGCTACAAAAAAGGCTGAATATCTTGAAGAAGCGAAATCAGCCGCAGAAGAAATAATTGCCACGGACGAAGGAACAGCTTTCTATGAACGCACATTTGCACCGCGTTCTTCCGGAGCTTCAAAACTTGTCCATGTAAAAAATATGCCGGGCTGGGCTGCAGGATATTATAATGGACCTGCAGGAAGCGCATATCTTGTAATCAAGCTTTTTGAACTTACAGGTGAAGAGCGTTATAAAAATTATGCAGTAAAAGTCGCAGACGATCTGCTTGCTTCTGCAAAAAAATCTGATGCAGGCATTTATTGGAGCGAACAGAATGATTTGTGCGGAGATGCAGGATTTGTCACATATCTTTCTTTGATATATAAACTCACGAAAGACGAAAAATATCGTGAAGCAGCTGTTAGTTTCGGTGATTTTCTTCTTTCAAAAGGAAAGAGTGCACCGCGCGGAGGAAAATACTGGAATGTTGTTGACCTTACAATCATTGACTTTCCGAAGGATGTATTCTGGGTAAACAATGCTCACGGAACAAGCGGAGTAGGCTGGATTTTTGCAATTCTCTACGAACTTTCAAAAGAAGAAAAATTCCTTGAAGCCGCAAAATATGCTGCCGAATACATTAAAGGAATTGCTGTTGGGGATGAAAATGCAGTGCTTGTTCCTTACCTTGACAGCCTTGAGAGAGGACCTTCAACAGAATTTTATTACCTGAGCACCTGTCACGGACCTGCCGGAACTTCACTTTTGTTCCATGCACTCTATAAAATCACGGGTAAAAAAGAATATCTGGATTGGGTTCTGCGCCTGAGCCGCGGAATCATTAAAGCCGGAGCACCGGAAAACTTTAGCCGCGGTTACTGGCAGAGCCAGGCTTTATGCTGCGGAACTCCAGGACTTCTGGAACATTTTGTTTCAGTTTATAAGCTGACCAAAAATCCTGAATTCTTAGAATATGCAAAAAGAGCCGCAAATACTGTAATAGGGCAGTCTTTTGTGCCGGATGCAGACGGCGACATCTATCATCAGAAAACTTTGAGAAGATGGAGCGGGGCATGGTGGAGAACGATTCCGACTGACGTTCACTCTTATACGGGACTTTACATTGGAAGTGCAGGAAACGCATGGAGCCTTCTTTCACTTGCCGCTGCAGAAAAGAACGAAGAGCTCATCGAGTTAATCGAATACAACTATTTTAACTAATTATTTAAGGAGAAAAACTATGGCAAAAATTTATGATTCAATCACAGAACTCGTCGGGGACACACCACTTGTCCGTCTCCACCGCTATGAAGCTTCAGAAAACCTTGAAGCAAACATTCTCGGTAAGTTCGAGTATTTCAATCCTTCCGGCAGCGTAAAAGACCGTGCTGCCCTTAATATTATTGAAGAAGCCGAAAAGCGAGGTGATATTAAGCCTGGAATGACTTTGATTGACTACACCAGCGGCAACACGGGAATCGGAGAAGCAACTTTTGCAAACGCCAAGGGGTACAAATTCGTCGCTGTAATCCAGCCTCTCGTTTCAAAGGAGCGTTCACAGATATTAAAGGCACTTGGAGCAGAACTTTTGCAGGTAACTGACGTTCCGGGCTTTCCCGAACTCCTCAAAAATGGTCTTACTATGACCGCACTTGAAAAACTCTTCAAGGATTTTGCCGCTTCAAAAGGCTGGTATTACCTGAATCAGTGCGCGGACATCAACAATTCCCTTGCCCATGTAAAATCCACCGGCCCTGAAATCTGGGAAGCAACCGGCGGTAAAGTTGACTATGTGGTTCAACTTGTGGGAACGGGCGGAACTTTGTCAGGACTTTCAAAATTCTTCCGTGAAAAAAATCCGAATGTAAAGATTATCGGAGCACAGCCGGCGGAACAGTCAAAGAAAAACCCGAACTTCCCGGAACGCAACACAATCGATGGCGTGCTGAATTTTGACGGCGTTCCAATTGAAAACTATCCGCCGCTTTTCACCAGCTTCGACACCAAATACGATGAATGTTTCGACGTTGTAGCAGAAGATGCCTACGAAACAGGCCGTAAACTTGTAAAAAACGAAGGATTCTTCGTCGGTCAGTCGGCA
>NZ_JAZOUG010000286.1:0-2416 GCF_045657965.1 Treponema sp.
ATAAACATGCAACTTCGGATTGTGATAAACAGGAGAGGTGTAGCATATGACAATCCGGGCGGCAATCCAGGATTTCCTGGTGGAAATCGAAATCCGCAAGTACACAATCAAAACTCAAAGAGGGTACAAAACCAATCTCAACGCCTTCGTGAAATACTGTGAGGAAGAACTGCAGATTACAGACATGGATGATTTAGATATGGCTGTAGTGAAGCGATTCACTCAGAGAATGATTCAGTTAGGACGCAAGGGAACCTACATCAATGCGCTCTTGAAAACGACCAAGTCCTTCATACAGTATAGTGTGCTGATGAACCTATAATACATCCACTTTCATACAACTCTGAAGCTGCTTTCATACAGCTTTCTATCAATTGCCATACGACTACAAATCAACTCTAGAACAACTTTTATATAACTTTCAATCAAAATGGTAGCCAGTACCTCCATCGACTGCCGTTTTCTTGCGTTTTCAATTATTTAAGTCAATATTGCATTAGGAATGTACAGAAGTAGTTTGGAAGTTGCTTTGCTTTGGCGTGCTTAATGCGCTGAGAATCAAATAGTAAATCAGGAGCACAGCCACGCTTGCAGGAAAAAGCTTGGCCGGGTAGAATACTAGTAGAAACAGCAATTACTTATGAACTGGAGGCGTAGTGCGATGCAGGAAATCAGATGTCCTAACTGCGGCGAAGTGTTTCAAGTGGATGAAACGGGTTATCAGCAGATTGCCCATCAGGTGCGTGACCAAGAGTTTATGAAGGAACTCAAACGCCGCGAGGAAGAACATCAGGCCAGCCGCAAGCGCGAACTGGAACTGATTCGCTTGCAGGAAGAACGGCAGCATGATGCCGACATGGCAAAGAAAACGGCGGAGATTGCTGCTCTGGAGAAAAAGATTGCTGACCTTCAAGCTTGTATTGATGCTGGTGAAACGGACAAGAAACTGGCTGTTGCACGCGCGGTAGAGGAGAAAAATCTGGAGATTTCCAGAGAAACCAAGGCCCATTCCGACAAGCTTATGCGAAAGGATGAGGAACTAGCAGCGCGCAACCAACAAATTGTTGAGTTGCAAAGCAAGCTTGATGCCAGTGAAACCGTGAAGAAGCTTGCGGTGGCCGAGGCTGTAGAAAAAAAGAGCGCAGAACTGGCGGACAAGGAATCGACCATTACCAAGTTGAAGGGTGAATTGGCGATTCAGGAAACTGAAAGTCGTTTGAGTGAGAAGGCGCTGAAAGAGCAGTACGAAAGTCAGCTTAAGTTGAAGGATGAGCAGATTGAGTACTACAAGGATTTCAAGGCGCGCCAGTCTACTAAAATGATTGGTGAAAGTCTGGAGCAGCATTGCTTGACCCAGTTCAACAGTCTGCGTATGACAGCTTTCCCCAATGCCTATTTTGAGAAGGATAACGATGCTCGCACGGGCAGCAAGGGCGATTTCATTTATAGGGAGTGTAGCGAGGACGGCACTGAGTTCATTTCGATTATGTTTGAGATGAAGAATGAGGCTGATACTACCGCTACCAAGCACAAAAACGAGGACTTTTTCAAGGAATTGGATAAAGACCGCCGGGAAAAGGGGTGCGAATATGCCATCCTGGTTTCCTTGCTGGAGATTGACAATGAGCTTTACAACAACGGCATTGTGGATGTGTCTTATCGATATCCGAAGATGTATGTCATCCGCCCGCAGTTCTTCATCCCGATGATTACCCTGCTGCGCAATGCAGCGCAGAACTCTCTGCAGTATCGGCAGGAATTGCAAATCGTCCGGAACCAGCAGGTAGATATTCTCCACTTTGAGGAGAATATGAATGCTTTCAAGGATGGCTTTGCCCGCAATTACCGTCTCGCTAGTGAGAAGTTTGCTTTGGCCATTGCGGAAATTGACAAGACCATTGAGCATTTGGAGAAGACGAAAAAGGCATTAGTATCTTCTGAAAACAATCTCCGTCTCGCAAATGACAAAGCAGAGGACTTGAGCATCAAGAAACTCACAAAGAATGCACCGTCTGTAAAGGCGATGTTCGACGAGTTGAAGAAAAACCCATGATGCTGTGAGCAGGGAAGTAGTATGAAAAACGTCTGAAAAGGATATGAATGTTCAAACGCCATACATCTCAAATCCTCTTCAGAATAACTTCAATCAAAACGGCAGCCGGTGCCTCCACCGACTGCCGTTAATTTAGTGTTTTGTATAGTCCACTGGCTTCGCACCCATATCAAACTCAATGGTCTTATCATTATTATCATGGGCCGCGATGTACTTCTTCGTGTAAGCGTAGTCCAGACCGGCGTAGATGTTCTTGTATTCCTTGGTCTTGCCAACAGTTACCTTGTAGCCAGGGTAGTCGCGGCGGACTTCCTGGAGCATCTTGTACTCGTCGGAACCGAAGATGGCGGCCTTGGCGGCGAA
>NZ_JAZOUG010000287.1:0-7179 GCF_045657965.1 Treponema sp.
ATGAAATCATTATTATCAAATTATATTACTTCTGTTACGTCAGGTTGGCAAGATTTTCTTTCTGACATAAAAACACTTTCTTCAGGTGATTACTTTCCTGCAGAAATTGAAGGTGTTTCACTTACATCAGCTTCATTTTTAACGGCTCATTTTGTTGACTGTGTACGAACACGTATTTTGTCTTCACTTCAATACAATACGACAGGCCGATATTCACAGAATCAGCAGAAAGAAGGTACAGCAGGAATTAATTCTTCATCTCTGGACTTTGTCGTTGTTGTTCCGACTGAAAAAGAGGCTTTAGACTTACGTCAGGATTTTGAAACAGCTTTTTCTGATTCCGTCGAAATCTATGTGCTTCCGTGGTGGGGGCTTGTTCCTTACCGCTCCTGTGCAGTAGGCTCCAGCGTCTTTGGTCAGCGTTCCGGAGTTTTGGCGCGTCTTGCCTATCAGGCACGAAGTCTTTCAGCAAGCACAAAACCCCACATTTTTATAGTAACTCAGCGCTCTCTCCAGACTCCGCTTCCTTCTCCTGAATATGTACGTTCACTTGTTTTTAATCTTTACAAAGGAAGTACGATAGATCCTGCGGAACTGGCTGAAAAACTTGCTTTATTGGGCTATATCCGTGTTCCGAAAGTCGGAGTTCCCGGTGAATTTACTTTACGTGGTGAAGTTTTGGATATTTTTACTCCTGGAGAAGAAAATCCGAGCCGAATTCTTTTTGATTTTGATGAAATATCTTCAATTAAGTCGTTTGATGTTGAAAGCCAGTCCACAAAAGAGCTGTGTGAAAATCTTCTGATTTACCCGATGAAGGAAGTAATCTGGAATGACGAGCTTGTCGGACGGCTTGAAAATGTGTTCGATAAATTCGGAAGTAAATCAACCTTTGATGAAAAAGTTGACACGGAGAATACGGATTCTGATGTTGTGTTACTGGCTTTGACGGACGAGGCTGGAAAGGCGAAGAAAAAGCTTCTTGAAGAACTTCGTGCAGGACGTGAATCTGAAGGCGAGGAACTTTTTTACGGATGCCTCTGGGAAAAAAAATACACTGTTTTTGACTATATTTCTTCATCTACAACTGTAATTTTTTATGATTATGACCGCCTGAACAATATGCAGGAAAATTTTGACCGTGAGTATGCCGGAATGTACCGCATTGCCCGCCAGAAAATGCCGGTTCTGCCTCCAAGTGAAATGTTTATACCGTTTGAAAAAGTTTCTGTTATGCATGAAAACCGCATTTCTTTCCGAACGCTTCACACCGAAACTGACGAAGAAGAAAATGCAAATGAAGACGTCAATTTTTTCAAGATTGAGTGTGAGCCTCCAAAGAGCTTTTTCGGAAATATCAATTATCTTAAAGAGCAGCTTGAAGATTTACAGAGCGAGGGCTGGAAGATATTCGTTTTTGCAGATAACGAAAACCAGTCTCTTCGAATCAAAGAAATCTTAAAAAATTATATTAATAAGCCTGCAGATGGTGAATATTTAGAGCGCCTCAACAAAAATGCAAAAAAAGGCATACCATACTATCCGCTCACAGTTTATCCAAAGGCAATTACTGCCGGATTCGGAATTTCTGAGACAAAAACGCTCGTAATTCAGGAAAATGAAATTTTCGGAAGGCGAAAACATGTCCCAAAATCAATAAAAACCGCGAAATCTCAGGCAATTGACACATTCGTTGAGCTTAACGAGGGGGATTTTGTAGTCCATGTAAATTATGGAATCGGAATTTTCCGGGGAATCCAGCGCGTAAAGGCGATGGGAAACGAGCGGGACTACATCAAACTTGAATATTCGGAGGAAGAATTCGCTTTCGTTCCGATTGAGCAGGTAAACCTTGTTCAGCGTTACATCGGAAACGAAGGTGACAATCCACGCCTTGACAGAATCGGCTCAAAATCCTGGGAAAACCGCAAGAATAAGGCAAAAAAAGCCGTCGAAGACCTTGCAGAAAAACTCATCGCTTTGTACAGTCGCCGGAAAGCGAGCCGTGGTTATCCTTTCCCGAAAGACGGCGAGTGGCAGACTGCTTTTGAAGCCGCTTTCCCTTACGAAGACACGCCCGACCAGTTCAATGTTTCAAAAGAAATCAAGGCTGACATGGAAAAGCCTGTTCCTATGGACAGGCTTGTGTGCGGCGATGTAGGTTACGGAAAGACTGAAATTGCAATGCGTGCGGCATTCAAAGCAGTAATGGGCGGAAAGCAGGTTGCATTCCTTGCACCTACCACAATCTTAGCCGAGCAGCATTATGAGACTTGCGTGGAGCGTTTTGCAAACTTCCCGGTTACGATTGCACAGCTTTCGCGCTTTGTAACGCCTGCCGAACAGAAAAAAATTATCGCAAAAGTCGCCACCGGTGAAATTGATATCCTTGTCGGAACCCACCGAATCATCCAGAAAGATGTCATTTTCAAAGATTTGGGCCTAATGATTATCGATGAAGAGCAGCGTTTTGGAGTCAAAGACAAGGAAAAACTCAAGACAATGAAGGCAAATATCGACTGTCTTGCCATGAGCGCAACTCCGATTCCACGAACGCTTCATATGAGCCTTTTAAAAATCCGCGATATGTCGCTTTTGACAACACCTCCGCAAACCCGCAAGCCGATTGAAACCATTGTCGATGCTTACACCGAAGAACGTGTTGCAAAAGCAATCCGACAGGAAGTAGAGCGGGGCGGTCAGGTCTTCTATCTTCATAACCGTGTCGAAAGTCTTGATGAAGTGCGCCGGAAACTTCAGCAGATTGTCCCTGAAATGATGATAGATGTTGCACATGGTCAGATGAGTGCCGAAGAACTTGACGACATTTTCCGAAGGTTTAAGATGGGCGGCTTTCACATCCTTATTGCCACCACGATTATCGAAAATGGAATCGATATTCCGAATGTAAATACGATTATCATTGACCGTGCAGATATGTATGGTGTAAGTCAGCTTTATCAGCTTCGGGGCCGGGTCGGTCGGAGTGACAGAAAGGCGTACGCATATCTTTTGTACCCTGAAAACAAAGTTCTTTCAGAAGTTGCAATGAAGAGACTTCAGGTCATTTCTGATTTTACTGAACTTGGTTCAGGCTTTAAAATTGCGATGAAAGATATGGAAATCCGTGGTGCTGGAAATCTCCTTGGAAAAGATCAGAGTGGTGAAGTTTATGCGGTCGGTTTTGATTTGTATGTGAAACTTCTCAACGAAGCTGTCGAACGGCTTATGAACAGCGAGAATTACGAAGCTCAGAATGAAGTTTTGATGGAACTTGAATATTCAGGCTTCATTCCCGACACTTACATTCCGAACTTGCAGACTAAAATGGAAGTCTACAAAAAAATTGCGGGCGTTCAGTCAAAAGACGAGCTTGAAAGCATGTATCTTGAGCTTGAAGACCGCTTCGGACCTATTCCAGATGAAGTCTACAGCCTTTTGAGCCTTGCGGAGGTGCGTGTAATTGCCAAAAAACTCTTTATTTCTTCTTTGAAAGAAAAACAGGGGCTGATTACGATTGAATTTGGTAAGGTAAGTGACATTAAAATTGACAGGGTTTTAAAACTGATAAAAGAAAGTGCCGGAAAGGTCCGGCTTGACCCGACAAAGCCGAATGTTATCATCCTTGAAGCCGGAAAAATCGGCCTCAAGGAAAAAAGTGAATTTATCCGCGAAAAACTGGAAGCGCTTGTTTAGAATTTAAGGCCGTATTTTGCCAGAATTTTATCTAACTCGCCGGATTTTACTAAATCACGGATAACTTCATTTACGACTTTTGTAACAGTTGTGTTGTCCTTTTTGATAGCAACTGCATACATCATTTCATCATAATGTTCTGGAAGAATAGTAACAGAATCATCAAGGTAGCCGTGAAGAATTGAAGCATCAATACAGAATGCATCGATTTCGTTATGATCGAGAGCATCTTTTAAAGTCTGATTGGACGGATAATTTACACAGTTCAGTAAAACTCCTTCCTTAATTGCTGCATTCTTAATGCTTGCTGTTGTCATAGACCCCTGAGTTACACCGATTTTTTTGTTTTCGAGGTTTTTAAAAGAAGTGATTCCTGAGGATTTTTTTACCATGATGCCTACAGAATCAGTGTAATAAATATCGCTAAAGTCATAAAGCTGTTTGCGTTCTTCAGTAACTGTAAAAGTTGCAATAACTAAATCAACTCTGTCCTGATTTAAGAAAGGTCCGCGGTTTTTGGCATTTACAGGTAAAAAGGTAACTTTATCTTCAGAACCAAATATTTTTTTTGCTATAGCTTTCGCAATATCAATTTCTAATCCTTCATATTTTTTTGATTCAGGATTCATAAAACCAAAGCCAGGAACATCATCTTTTACACCAACTGTGAGAGTGCCTGCCCGTTTTATTTTGTCAAGACCTGTCTGTTTTGCAAAGGTTGTTCCTATTGCAGTCATCATAATCAATGCAGAAAAGAATACTTTTAGAAAAGATTTCATTTTTTTTTGCAGTCTCCTTTATTAGATAATATTAAAAATAATTTTAATATAATATTTGAAAATTATCAAATTTTTTTTGATTTTGTGTCGTAAAACACTAATTCGTAAGCGATTTTGTGTCGTAAAACAGGCAGTACTTTTATTTTTATAAAAAAATCTGCTATACTTGCATTATGTCCGAAAATAAAAAATTAAACGAAGATAAATACATCCGTCCGACCTGGGACGAATATTTTATGGAAGTTGCACGCACTGTTGCTAAGCGTGCTACCTGTGACAGAGGCAGAAGCGGCTGTGTAATTGCACGTGAAAATCAGATTTTAGTGACAGGCTATGTAGGAAGTCCTGCGGGGCTTCCTCATTGTGACGAAGCAGGGCACTTAATGAAAAAAATGCTTCACACTGACGGCACAATTACCCAGCACTGTGTGCGTACTGTTCATGCAGAGCAGAACGCAATCTGTCAGGCTGCAAAACGCGGAATTTCAATCGATGGTGGAACAGTCTACTGTAAAATGACGCCATGCCGCACATGCGCCATGCTGATTATAAACTGCGGAATTAAGCGGGTAGTCTGCGAAAAACACTATCATGATGAATCCGACAGCCTTGAAATGTTCAAGGAAGTAGGAATCAAGATAGAACATCTTGAAGATGAAGTTCAGAAATACAGTGACATGTAGCGAATTCCTCACAGAGCTAAAGAGCACACAGAGAGCATAAATTTTAAAATAATAAACCACAGATTACACTGATTTCACAGATTAAAAGTTATTTTATAAGAAAGCCGCTTGTAACAAGCGCTTTTTTTACCCAAATACATAATCTGTGTCTATCTGTGTCAAATTTTACAGATTTTCCAAAAGCCAGTTCTTGAACTCGCCGTAGTCGTTGTTCATTGGAATTGATTTGTCTTCGAGTTTGAGAACCTTTTCGAGTCTGTCTGGAATTGAAGGAGAAACGCCTGTCGCACTCTGTACGGTTGAGCCGAATTTTGCAGGATGAGCGGTTTCAAGGATAATTCCGACTGCTTCTTTGTTGATGACCTTATCTGCCCAAGAAGGCAAGTTCGGTGTAAGGCCTGGCTTTGTAATGTCGTTTTTAGTTCCGTTTTTGAGTGCTTCCATTGCTCCGCCTCGGATGTCACTCCATGCTTTCCAGCCGACAGCTCCGTGCGGGTCAATCGTGTAGCCTGTTTTGTCGTAGCAGTTTTTGATTGAACCGATGATTCCGTCGTTATCAAGCCAGTACGAAGCAAAGAGACTGCGCACTTCTTCAAGTGAGTACATTGCGGCAATTCTTTCGTAGTTACTAGGAGCTCCTACGTCCATTGCATTTGCATAAGTTTCAACAGAAGGTCGGGCATTGTAGTCGCCTGTTGCAATCCAGTCAGGAATTGTGCGGTTTGAGTTTGTCGCTGCAACAAAACCTGTGATTGGAGCACCCATTTCACGTGCAATAAGACCTGAAGTGAGGTTTCCGAAGTTTCCGCTTGGAACAACACAGATGATTGCAGGATTTTCGATTTTATTGTCGCCCCAGCTGCGTGCTCTTACACAAAGTGAAGAATACATGTAGTAGAAACTCTGTGGCAAAAGGCGAGAGATATTGATTGAGTTTGCTGAAGAAAGCCGGAGCTTTGCACGCAGTTCATTATCTGTAAATGCTGTCTTTACGAGTTTCTGACAGTCATCGAAAGTGCCTTTTACTTTGAGTGCACGTACATTTCCGTCAAATGTTGAAAGCTGTTTTTCCTGAAGTTTACTGACTTTTCCTTCCGGATACAGAATTGTAACATCAAGCCCCGGAACATTGTGGAATGCAGAACCTACAGCACTTCCTGTGTCGCCTGAAGTTGCAACAAGGATGTGGAGCGGTGTTGATTCGCTTCGGTTAAAATAAGACATTACACGTGCCATAAAGCGTGCACCGAAATCTTTAAATGCACAGGTAGGTCCGTGGAAAAGTTCAAGAACATAAGATACCTTATCTACAGGAACAACTGGAGCTGTGAACGGGTAGGCGTCTGCAATGATAGCCTTGAGGTCTGCTTCAGGAATTTCTTCTCCGACAAATGGTTTTGCCATTTCAAAAGCAATGTCGCGGAAAGAAGGCTCAGGGGTTTTATTTATAAAAGATGAAGCCAGTTTTGGAAATTCAACGGGAATGAATAATCCGCCGGTTTTTTCGTTCATACCGCTCATAACGGCATTTTTGAAAGTAGTTTGTACGTTTTTATCACGTGTGTCTGTGTAAATCATTTTTTTATATCTCCAGTTATTATATTCCGTATTTAATTTCAGTGGCGATTTGTTCTGCGAGAGATTTTCTGGCATTTGCGAGTGCGTTCCAGTCGTTTTTATCAGTTACTGTAATGGATTTTTCTGTTTGGAAAGTAATCATGCCTGTTTTAGAATCCATTGATTTTACAGTGCCGGTAAGAGTGTAAGTGAATCCGGCGTCTGATTTTTCGTAAGAAGAGATTTTTACAGTGCCAAAGATAATAAATGACTGCGCAATTGATTTTGAACGTGAAAAAATCTTTTCATTGCTGTTCTGAATAACAGCGTCAATTACATTTTGTGGTGCATTACCAATTTTTACAAAACCAAGCTTCATTAAAGTCATTAAGAGATTTGAGGATGAAATAGGATTTGAAGTAATTGCTTTTTCATTCTGATTAAAATCAACAAGAGCTATGATA
>NZ_JAZOUG010000288.1:0-2176 GCF_045657965.1 Treponema sp.
AAAAACGTCAGTTCTTACAGAAATCTGCCCTGTTGATAATTTTACATTAAATCCATTTTGAACATCAGATTTTTTTTGAGAAAGTAAAGTCTGCTGATATTTTAACGCGAGATTTTTTATTTGAGAATCTTGAGCAATATAATTAGAAAGCATAGATTCCAAACTAATAGAATCTACACTTTCTGAACAAAATACGCCAATCGCAAAAAACGCAAAAATTAGATTTACAATAATGGAGCGGGTATCTCTCATATAATAAGTATACAATTATTTGCGCGCAAAATTACATAAAAAAAACGTTATATTTGTAAAATAATTTTACGAATAAATTAAACAATAAAATCTAAGAGTAAAAAACAATTTATAATTGCTCCCGCTTACGTAGGCTGGTTCAAAAACGCTCGATAACTCGCTACACGCTGCTTGTGGTATAGAAACTATAGAACCAGCCACTCAGTGGCTGCCACAAGCAGAGTGTTCCTATGATATTTGTCAATACCACAATACTCCTGATTCCATAATTTTACGATGCAAATTTCATAGCTTTATCTACAAGTTGAGAAATTGTAGGTGAAGGCCTTTTTTCATATGATGTATCATTTTTTAGTAATATATACATCAACTCTGCTAATTTTCTTGCAATCGCTACAATGGCAATCTTCTTTCCTTTACTTTGAAACCGTGTCATATATAAAAACTTATCTTTTAGTGCGCCACCATCCCTAGATCTGACATGTGACCAGGCTGCAAGAATCAGTAAAGTTCGCAGATTTTTATTACCACATTTTGTTATATGTCCCATTCTGCAAACAGTACTGGACATATCAAGCCTTGGAACAAGCCCTGTTGCAGCACCTATTGTTGATGCATTCGGAAAACGAGAGCCGTCACCTATAAAAGCAACATATGCAGATGCCAACTGTTTTCCAACCCCTGGTATTTCAGTCAGTTTTTCTATGTTTTTATCTCCATCAATTTCTTTATCAAGAAGTTCTTCAACTTCTTCTATCTGAGTTTCAACCAGTTCCAGCTTTTTAAGAATACGTTCAGCCTGTGCTAAAGCAATCCCTTTCAACATCTTTATACACTTAATTCTGTTATCGATTGTTGCAAGATCCTTTTTCTTTATCTCGGTAATTCCGCATTCAACAAAGATTGCGTGTAGTCTATTTATTTCTTTCGTTCTGTCGTTTTTCAGCTGGCGAATCTCTGTAAGAATCTGTCTTAAGTTTTCTTCGTGTTCAGTCGGAAGCTCAACTTTAGGAAGCTCTTCATTTTTGTATTTCTGAACAAGGCGTGCAAGTTTTAAGGCATCTTCTTTGTCATTTTTCTTTAAGGAACGGTAGATTAAAACAAGCTGGCTAGGATTTAAAAGAACTACTTCACATCCAACTTCTTTCTGAATTTCTTTGGCCATTACCATACCAAGTGAGCAAACTTCTATCGCAACTCTGTCCGTTGCCAATAGTTTTCTGTACAACAATTTTCTTCCGCTCGGGTTTGTCTGCCCGTTTGTTCCGGTAACTTTACCGTTAATGCCAATGATTTTCATTTCGTAGGTTCTTTTCCCCAAGTCAATTCCTACAAATCTTTTCTGTTCCATTTCTTACCCCTTTATGATAAAATGGAATCAGGAGTAAACGCTGGCTGTGGTGAGCCGTGCTCCTATTCGCAGTAATAAAGTATGACTTTATTCTGCATAATGTCGTACGGCGGTCGGTTTTGGTTTATCTTTCGCCCGAAGTAAGGGACTATCGCTGAATAGAACCTCCTTCACAACACTCTAGAACCTTCCGCCGACTCTCTGATTCCGTCAAATCAGAGTACCACACTTTCCCAGACATTTATATCATGGCATCTTTCGCCCCATCCTCCGTTCGCTCGCGCAAAATCTATTTTTTAATAAACTATTTATAAATGTTCAATTTATCAAAATGGGCGGAAATATCTAAAAAACAAACGTCGTTATATGTAAATTTCATAAAAAAATTCCGGGCAACTTCGATAAAGTAAACATATAAAAAAGATAGTCTGAAAAAGGCGGAGTGAATGTTCGTGCTTTGCGAAGGTCTTCGACCGATAAAATTATTCGCAAAATGCCTACAAGCGAAGCGCGAGGTCGAAATAGCGGAGCATAAGTACGGTTATTCACGGGAGCCTTTTTCGCTCGATGTTT
>NZ_JAZOUG010000289.1:0-10320 GCF_045657965.1 Treponema sp.
TCTTCTATAAGTTGTTCACGTTTTTTTCCGGTTGAAGGATAGAAGTCTATGTATGAAGCAAAGTCGTTTCTGTTTAGTATTTCTGTAACTGCGACAAAGAGCACTTTCCAGCCGTTTTTTTCGATGATTTTATATGTGAGAGGTTCCCCTGATTTTTCTTTAAGGCCACATGCCCAGATTCCTTTACGGCTGTCGAAATACTTTTTTGTAGCTTTGATACCTTCAAGGTACTGGTCGTTTGTGTGATTGTTTGCCAGTGAAAAAACATTGAAACCGGCATTAACAGCTGCTTCTATATATTCTGAATGCATGTTGAACTGCGGATATGTGCTCCACGGAAGGGAATCTGCAACTGGTGCTTCAATATTTGCAAAAGAAAGGTCTGCAGAAGAGATTAAGGGTTTTACATCACGCCAGATTCTTTTAAAATCTGTATTTGTATAATTTGGTTTATGAGCCATAACATCGCCTGCAAATAGAAGAGTCAGAGGCGAAACAGAAGAATTTTTAGAACTCTTCTGGAAAATTTCGTTTTTTTCAAGTTTATTTGTTGAATTACAGGAAGAAAAATTTAAAATCAGACAGAATAACAGTGAAATTGAGAATAAAGTTCTCTTTAAGCTCATATAAATAATTCTATCAAAAAAAAATGATTCATGCTATAATTTTCTTATGTTTCAAAAAGTCGGTAAAAGAGTTATTTCATCTTTTTCTGCTGTTCCTTATACATTAGGCTACATCGGAAGAATTTTTAAATCTTCTTTTAGTTTTATAAAAAAAATGAAGGCTGCGCGTAAAATCATAGTCATGCAGCTGCTTTTTACATTTATTGAAGCTCTTTCCATTATTGTTGTTCTTTCTGCAGCTTTAGGTTCTGCTTTATACATAATAGGTTATTCTTTTTTGCTTTCTGTCGGACAAACTTCTTTAATTTACAACTTAATTACAGTGATTGTCATGCAGGAACTTGGGCCTGTTCTGGTTGCTTTTGTTGTTACTGCCCGTTCTGCAACAGCTATTGCAACAGAACTTGCCGGAATGGTTACTTCCCATCAGATTGAAAGCCTTGTTTCTTATGGAATAGATCCAATAAATTATCTTGTAGTTCCAAGGTTTATAGGCGTAACCCTTTCTGTCTTTTTCCTGAATCTCTATTTTGCTTTTTGCGGAATGCTTGGACCTGCATTTATAGCTCAGTTTGTAAGTCCTGTTGCAGCTTCCGGATATGTATCAAATTTATTACAGACAGTTTCAGTCATGACAATCGTAATTTCAGTTATAAAAAGTTTAGTTTTCGGAATGATTATTTCAATTACGGCAACTTATTATGGATTTAACGTTGAGCGTGCTTCTACTGAAATACCAATTGCCGGAATTCAGGCAGTAACAAAATCTTTTTTAGGAATTATTTTAGCTGATGTTGTGATTGTAATTCTTTCCCTTATGCTTTGATTCTGGAGATTAACAATGGCACTCTTTGATGTTGAAAATGTAGCTTTTAATTCACGTACCAGTCAGATAATAAAAGGAATCAGTTTAACAATCGAAAAAGGCTCGGTTACTGCTTTGACAGGAAAATCCGGCTGTGGAAAATCCACCCTTTTAAAGCTTATTGCCGGTATTTTAGTTCCGTCTTCAGGCAGGGTTTTATTCAATGGTAATGATATTCAGACTATGAATAATGCAAGAAATATGAATTTCAGACGGCGCTGTGCTTTTGTTTTTCAGGATTCAGCCCTGCTGGCAAATCAAAATATCCTTCAGAATTTAAATCTTCCCTTGCAGACACATCATCCTGAATTATCGGAAAAAAAACGCATTGAACAGATTCAGGAGGTCTGCGAAATTGTAAAATATGACAGGTCTCTGAATCTTCGCCCGACAGATTTATCAATGGGAGAACAAAAGAAAATTGCATTTGCACGTGCATTGATTAATAAACCGGAGGTGCTGTTTTTAGATGAGTGTACAGAATCTTTAGACAGGAAAGGTGTTGCAGTAATTATGGAATTATTGCAGAAGTTTATTTCTGATGGAAATACTGTTATTTATGTCAGTCATAATTCATATTTTATAACAGCTCTTTCAGGTCATATTTATGTTATTGAAGAAGGTTTGTTAACTGAATAAAATAGAGTAAAAAATGAAATTTAAAATTCGTTATGCAGATCAAATCGTAGGATTCTTCTCACTGCTTGCAATTGCAGCCCTTATACTTTTTATATTTTTTATGGGAGCAAGTAAAAACTGGTTTGTTAAAAAAAATCTTTATTATACATATTTTACATCCGGTTCAGGTTTTTCCGTTGGTATGGATGTTTCTTATAAAGGCTTTTCAATCGGAAAAATTAAAAGTGTTAAGCTTGAAGGCTCAAGTGTCAGAGTTGAATATTATGTGCTTGCTGAATATGCAGATTATGTTAAAGAAAATTCTCTGGTTGAGTTAATAACCAGTCCGATTGGCCTTGGTTCTTCTTTTGTTTTTCATCCGGGAAAAGGTCCTGAGCTTTTGCCGGCTGATTCTGAAATTTACCGTATAGATTCTCTTTCAGCCCGTGAAATAATTGAATCTAAAAAAATCCGTCTGGAAAGTCAGGAAGATTCAATCGGTGTTCTTATGAAAAAAGTATCTGTCATTATGGACAATGTTAATATACTTCTCCATAACATAAATTTTGCACTTGAGGGAAAAGGTAATACACCTGTTAAGCAGGTTGTTTCAAATATAAACGAAATTACTAAAAATCTTTCAACCTTAACAAATCAGTTAAATTCTGAAAATGGTGCTGTTCCTGCTCTGCTTGGCCCATCTTTGTCTTCTGAACTGAATACAGTCCTTGAAAATATTTCGCTTATCACAACAGCTCTTTCTTCAATTGCTGCAAATGCAGACAATCTGATCGGAAATGTTTCACCGGAAATTGATTCTGCTTTAATACAGTTAAATTCAGTACTTCTGGAAGCGCAGGATGTTCTGACAGGTATCAAGAATAATCCTCTTATCCGTGGTGGGGTACCGGACAGAACAACCGGTAAGCCTTCTACAACCCAGTTGAGGAGTGAGGATTTCTAAAAATGAAACATAATATTTTTCTTTCTTTAATTATTGCCGGCCTGTTTTTTTCATGCTCTTCTTCGCCTGAAAGAGTTATGCTTGTTTCAGACGGCAGTAATGTTGCTTATTCGCAGCTTGAAGAAGCAAATAACAGCATAATCGAAGGAAAATATGCCCGCACTTATGATTTATTGAATTCTGCTTATAATATATCCCTTTCAGTTGATAATACTGATTTGCTGTGTAAGATTTTTTTAAGCGGGATTGTCTTTAAAATTGCTGTTCCGGATTTTTATGCCGATGAAGATTCATTTTTGAAAAGTGAAAAAGAAATTCTTCTTCAGAATGCCCGTAAACTTGCAGGCCGTTCTCAGGATAAAAAAGTTTTAATAAATTTGTGTTCTGTATATGAAGTCCGGATTCAGCTTGAAAATGAACTTAAACTTAACGGTAAAAAACTATCATCAGAAAAAGCCGGAAGTTTTCTTTCTGTTCTGGATAATGCCCAGTCTTATATTTCAAAAGACCCTTATTATTACGCCTATAGTTTCAGAACAAAAGGTGATGTCTGTCTGGCTGTTCAGGATTATTCCGGGGCACAGAAAAATTTTGAGGCAGCCGCAAAAATTCATACAAAAGAACGATATTTAGTTGAAATCGGTCTGGACTGGTATTGTGCTGCCCGTTCTTATTCTCTTGCAGGAAAAAAATCAGAAGCACTTTCTGCAATTCAAAATGCTTTAAAATACGATAAAGATGCAGAAAATACGCCGGCAATTGCTTCTGATTATTCAGCGTATTCAAAAATCTTGTTAAAGGGAAGTCCAGACGAAGAAGAAATAAAACTTTCAGAAGAACTTGCTTTATGGTCAGAAAAGATTTTGAAAGCAATGGCAAAAATTGAAAATAAAGCTGAAACTAAAACCGGAGAATAAGTTTGTTGCACGATTTCTGTTTTGATATTACAATTAAACAAGTGAATTCTGAATATACAATTGTGCTTTCAGACGGCGAACTTCTTTCCCGGGTATGCGGCACAAACGACAGCAACTTAAAACTCATTGAAAAGCATATCGGTACTCCGGTCTTTACACGTGGAAATGAAATTTCCATTGAAGAAGAAGATCCTCGCATTCAGCAGGAATTTAAATTTATTATCGACAGAATTATTGATGAAATTTCAGAATCCGGCGAGTCATCATCTGATTTGATTCATTCAATTTTAAATACTGGTTTTGTTGACGGTAATACAGATTTATCTTTTAATGCTGGAAAATATGCAGTTTCTATACCCGGCAGTACGCGTAAAGTATATCCCAAGACAAAAAATCAGCTTAATCTTATAAAAGCATTCAGAAAAAATAATCTGGTATTTGCAGAAGGCCCTGCAGGAAGCGGTAAAACTTTTCTGGCTGTTGCAGAAGCACTTTCTCTTGTTCTTTCTAAAAAAGTTAATTCAATTGTTCTTACGCGTCCGATTGTAGAAGCCGGTGAAAGTCTGGGGTTTTTACCGGGTGATTTAGAAGATAAAATAAATCCTTATCTGCGTCCATTGTATGACTCCATGAATGCCTGTCTTCCGCGGGAAATAGTGCATAAACTTACAGAAAATGGTATAATTGAAGTTGCGCCTCTTGCTTATATGAGGGGACGTACTTTAAATAACTGTGCTGTCATTCTGGATGAAGCACAAAATACAACCTGTGAACAAATGAAGATGTTTCTTACCCGAATGGGAGAAAATTCAAAAGTCTTCATCACTGGTGATGTTACGCAGATTGATTTACCAAAACGGCAGAAGTCCGGACTGGTTCATGCCATGCATATTCTTTCTGAAATACCGGAAATAAGCATGGTTCATCTGGAAGCAGGCGATGTAGTTCGTTCAGCTCTGGTTAAAAAAATCGTTCAGGCGTATTCAAATGAGGTAAACGATGAGTAAAGAAAAAAATAACGAAAAAAGTGCTGTTTCTGAATTATTTAATCTGGTCAGTTCTTTTATATCAAAAAACTGGCATTATATTCTTGCCTTTTTTCTTACTTTTGCAGTTGTAACGGCAATCTTGTGGTATGATGCAAACACTTCAGAAACAATGGCTTCGTTTGCAATCGATGAATATGAAGTAGGACAGGTTGCAGATAAAACAATTTATGCGACAAAATCCTTAAATGAAGATGCCTTGTATCCGGTTGCTATTGAAAAAGGTGAAAAAATCATTCGTAAAGGCTTTCCTATTACTGAAGAAGAGTATTTCAAACTTCAAAAAATGGCTGACTCCCCGGTTTATGTAAATTACCGGGCTTTCTGCGATAAAATTCTTTACATAATTTTAGTATCTGTTCTCTGGATTGTGCTTTTTAATCCGGTTCTGTTAAAACGAAAAGCAGAAGTTAAAGAAGTTATCTTAGAATGTGTGCTTTTTGTAATCGTATTTTTTGCTTCTTCGTTTGGAATGAAAAATGCAATTTTCCAGAACGCTTTTACACTGCCTGTTATGATTCCGTCTGTTTTTTCTGCTTTTCTTGTTGCAATTCTTTTTGGTCAGACGTCTGCAATATTCTTTTCAGCATTACTTTCTTTAGGAGTGCTTGGAGCTTCTTCTTTTCAGATTGTTCCGGCTTTGTTTACTCTTGCAGTCTGTGTTTCATCTTCAAGAATCGTTATGAAAATCGAACGCAGAATTGATATGGTTTTTGCTTCGTTAATGCAGGCCGTCCTGAATGTTGTTTTCATTGTTTTCTTCAAGGTAATGTTCAATTCTGATTTTAATGATGCAGTCTTTGTTTTCCCTGGCGTTGCTTTGAACGGATTTTTATCAGGAATTCTTGTTCTGGGATTTTTAACACCGCTTGAATCAATCATGAATACTGCGTCTGTTTTCCGTCTTATGGATTTAAGCGATCAGAATGCTCCGGTTTTACGCAAACTTCTTCTGACAGCCAGCGGTACTCATCAGCATTGTATGATGGTTGCTCAGCTTGCAGAAAACGCCTGTAAAGAAATCGGAGCAAATGCTCTTTTAGCACGTGTCGGTGCTTACTATCATGATATCGGTAAAATGGAACATCCTGAATATTTTACGGAAAACAATATTGATACAGAAAATAAGCATACTGATTTGAATCCGTCCCTTTCTGTTTCGGTAATAAAAAGTCATATAAAACTTGGTGTTGAAAAGGCTCATCAGCTCAGACTTCCAAAAAGTATTATCGATATCATTGCAGAGCATCATGGTAATTCTGTTATTACATATTTTTATAACAAAGCTAAAGAAAAAGATGAAAATGTAATTCCTGAAGATTATGCTTATCCTGGTAATCCGCCTTCTTCAAAAGAAAGTGCAGTGGTCATGCTCGCTGATGTTTGTGAAGCCGCCTGCAAATCTCTGGAAAAACCTACAGCACAGCGCCTTGAAAAATTTATTCAGGAACTTATTAACAGTAAAATTGAAAGCGGTCAGCTTGATAATTCTGCACTTACATTTGGAGAACTCACAAAAATTCGTGATATATTTGTCCGCATTCTGGCTGCTTATTATCATGGCCGCATTAAATATCAGAATCAGAAAGATCCTGATGCACAGGACGGTACAGAAACTGAAAAATCTTTCAGCTCAGAAAAAGATAAAACAAAATTATCTGATAATCCGGAGAAAAACTAATGGCAAATCGAATTTTAATTTCAGCACAGGAAGATTTGGCTCTTCCTTCATGGTTTGATGAAGCAAAAATTGAAGGTTATGTTCAGGCTGTTCTTAATAAATTGAATCTCGATGGAGAAGAAATTTCAATTCTTTTCTGTAATGATTCATATATTCAGGAATTAAATAAAAATTACCGTGATATTGATTCTGCGACAGATATTCTTTCATTTGAAAATGGTGAAAAATATACTGATGAAGAAGGTGATTGGCTTCAGGCAGGTGATATTGCTGTCTCACTTGACACCCTGCCTAAAAATGCAGAATATTTTAAGGTGAGTGAAAACGAAGAATTGAAACGTCTGTTGATTCATGGAGTACTTCATTTGAATGGCTATGATCATGGAGAAGAACACATTGAATCTGGTGTTACTCCAACTGATGAAATGCTTGTTCTTCAGGAAAAAACACTTAAAGAATTTGAAGAGATAAATTTAATATAAAAAAGGAAAAATTATGGGACTATTTAAGTTTGGTAAGAAAAAAGACGAGGACTATCACTCCAGTAACGCCGCCAGGGCAGAAAAATCTTCTGAACTGGATCGGGCACAAGAAGAAATTCTCATTGAAGAGAAAAATGACATGATTAAGGGTATCGAGGATCTTTCAGAAACGACTGTTAAAGAAGTTATGATTCCTCGAATTGATGTTGATTTTATTTCAATCGATACAAGCGAAGAAGAACTGCTCGAAAAAATTGCTGCAAGCGGACATTCCCGTTTTCCAGTCTACAGCGAATCAATTGATAATGTAACTGGAATCCTTTATGTAAAGGATATTCTTAAAGTTTTCAGTAAAAAAGAAAAAGTTGACCTGCAGAAAATTACAAAAAAAGCATATTTTGTTCCTGAATCAAAAAAAATAGATTCTCTTTTACGGGAATTTAAACGACGACATCAGCATATTGCGATTGCAATCGATGAATATGGCGGCATTTCAGGTATTGTCTGTATGGAAGATATTATCGAAGAAATTGTAGGTGATATTCAGGACGAATTTGACAATGAAAAAGAAGATATAGTTTCAATTGGTGAAAATGTATGGCTTTGTGATGCACGGGTAGATCTGGATGATTTAAATGAAGCTCTTGAATCTCATTTTCCAACTGAAGATTTTGATACACTCGGCGGATTTGTGCTTGATTTATTCGGACGGATTCCTGTTAAATACGAGAAAATCGAATATGAGAATTATGATTTTATTGTACAGGATATGGAAGGTCACAGGGTAAATCTTATAAAACTAATAAAAAAGCCTGCTGAAAGTGCCGATAATTGAAAGGATATGAAATCGATTTCAAAGTTTTTTGCTGTTATTGCAGTTTTTCTTATTGGAAGCTCAGCTTTTTCTCAGAATGCCGGTGCACTGCGTCTTTTTGAAAATGGTGTTCAAAAACAGTCGGTTGAAGATTATTATGGTGCGAGTGAAGATTTTCAGCAGGCTTTGCAGGTAAATCCTTCATATGGAGAAGCGTGGTTCCATCTTTCCGAAGTTACTTATGCAATCGGCGATTATTCTCTTGCTCTTACTTATCTTGAAGAAGCTGAAAAATACGCAAAAAATCGTACCGATATTCAAAATCTTAAAGGCCTGATTTTAATTGCGCTTGGACGCCTGGATGATTCCCGTTCTGTATTTACTGATATCCTGAAGAAATATCCGAATGATGTTAATGCCCGTTTTGGTCTTGCTGAACTTGATTTGTTTACAGGCAGTTTTATTGGTGCTAAAAATCAGTATGAAGATGCACTTAAGCGTCAGGGAAATAACCGTAAAGCTCTTTTGTCACTTGCCTTAATAAGTGAAGAACTTGGAAATCATGATAATGCCTCAAAATATATTGAACAGGCTTTACGTTATCATTCAGGTGAGGCAGAAGTTCATTACTTAGCTGCATATCTTGAAGCAAAGCAGCAGAAGTTTGCTAATGCAGAAAAAAAAGCAAGAGCTGCTGTTCAGATAAATCCGGATTATATTAAGGCTTATGTTCTTCTTTCTTCAATTCTTTATTCTCAAAAAAAATATGATGATGTAATTGATTTATGTGATTATTTAATTTCTAAAAATCGTGAAACATCCGAGGCCTGGTATTTAAAAGGTCTTGCCCAAAATAAAAAAGGTGAATGGAAAAACGCAATTGAAACATGGACTAATGCTCTTGCAGTTAATCCTTATGATGAGGTAATGAGAGCTGCGGCAGAAATCCTTGTCACTAAAAATCTTCCGATTGAAGATTCTGGCAGGGCTCTTTTTGCAAATTATCATTTTCAGAAAGCAAGGGAATTTTCAAAATCTTTTTTTGGGGAAGAAGCCCGTTATGAATACCAGCGGGGACTTAAAATTAATCCTTATGATGATAAAGCCAGAGCGGAATTTGCTGAAAATCTGGGAAGAACAGGCTTAAATGAAAATTATCTGAATCAGCTTAAATTCATAAAACAAAATGAAGAAAAATCTGAAACAAAAAATGCAGGAAATTCTTCTGATAGCAAAAAAACATTGACCAGAGAGCAGAAAATTGTAAATGACACTATTGAAGCTTATGAGTCATTGATGAAATATTCGCTTGCTGCTAAGTGGAATGTTGATCCTTTTTATCTTGATAAAACAAGATGGCATGTAGGTCTTTATTACACAAAATCACCTGTACAGCTTCTTCATTGCGATGCAGAAGAAATAACAGCAAATATGTGTGCAGATTCTTTTTCAGGTATTGCTTCAACAGCTGTTGAACTTCAAAATAAGACTGTTTCAGGATATGGAGAAGCTTACCGGCTTGCACGCAAAAATAATCTTGATTATTTTGTACTTCTTTATCTGGATGAAAGTGAACGTGAAATTACTTTAAGTGCAACGGTTTATTCAGCAAGAACTGGTACTGAAACTGCAAAATTTTCATCTTTCAGAACGGGAAATGATAAATTTTCATCAATTGTTCGTGCATTCCGCCGTGAACTTCTGGATATACTTCCTGTGAGAGGAAAAATTATTCAGAGAAGTGTAAATCAAATTTTAGTTGATTTGGGAAGCGTTGAAGGAATGAAAAAGGATGTTGTCCTTGACGTGATTAAAGCCGGCAAAATTGTAACTAACGATAAAGGTCTTGGCGTTACGTATGAAGAAAAAAATCTTCTTGGTACCATAAAAATCACTCGTGCAGGTGAAGAAATTTCAGAGGGAACCTTAGAACAGAATGGATTTTATGACCGTGTAAATGTAGGTGATGAAGTCCTTGTAAAATTCAGGCCTGATGAAAAATCGGCGGAAGACAGCCAGATTTCATCAACTGCACCTGCTGCCGGCGAAAATGGAAGCAGAATCTTACCTGAAGATGAAAATGCAAAAAAACAAAAGAAACTTGATGCACGCGAAATGGGGCTGATAAAAACTCCAGCAATAATTCAACTGATTCGAGGACTTAAAAATTAATTTACTGGAATCTGATAAAAATCAAGAGTAGAATCTATCCATTTTTTTGACAGTTCTGGAAAAAAATCTTCTACAAACAAAAAAAGTTCCAGTGCTTTGCGATAATTTTTGCAATAGTACTGGGATTCTGCAAGG
>NZ_JAZOUG010000290.1:0-2987 GCF_045657965.1 Treponema sp.
CTTGGCTGTGACATTATCCGCTTTGCAGTTCCAGACATGGAAAGCGCGGAAAGTTTCATCGAAATATGTAAATCTACTTCCATGCCGCTGGTTGCGGACATTCACTTTGATTACCGCCTTGCATTGAAGTGCCTTGAAGGACCTGTAGCTGCAATCAGAATCAATCCGGGAAATATTGGTGCTCGCGATAGGGTTGAGGCTGTGGTGAACGGCTGCCGCAAAAAGGGAGTTGCAATCAGAATCGGTGTAAATTCGGGTTCTCTTCCTCATGACTTACGTGAAAAAGTTGAAAAGGGCGAAATATCCAGAAGTGTTGCCTTAAGCGAAACTGCTGCACGTGAATGTGCAGTTTTTGATGAACTGGGGTTTGACCAGTTTGTTGTAAGCATGAAGGCAAGTTCTGTCGCAGAAACAATCGAAGCAAACGAAGACTTTGCTTCTAAATACAATATTCCGCTTCATGTTGGTGTTACTGAAGCCGGTCCTTTAATTACAGGCATTGTAAAATCAACTCTTGCATTCAGTCATCTTTTACGGGAAGGAATAGGTTCTACAATCCGTGTATCTCTTTCATCCGCCCCAGAAAATGAAGTAATAACAGGTCTTGAAATTTTACGTGAATGTGGAAAAAGAAGCGGGGGAGTTACTCTTGTAAGCTGTCCCCGCTGTGGCCGCCAGGGGTTTGATGTTCATGCATTCATGGACAGATGGCAGAATAAGCTTCTTTCAATGAAGAAAAATATTACTGTTGCTGTAATGGGCTGTGTTGTAAACGGACCTGGCGAAGGTAAACACGCTGATATTGGTATTGCAGGCGCAGCAGGTAAGGCAATTATTTTCAAAAAAGGTGAAATTATACGAACGGTAGACGAAAAAGATGCCGATAATGTATTTATGGAAATGTTGAACGATATCTAATCTTCATTTTCATATAAGGAATCAGTTTTTTATGAAAAAAATATTTCTTTCTGTAATTTTCATGTTCTTTTTTACTTCTGTTTTTTCTCAGATTGTTCCAAAAAAGCCTCAGCCATCTGACTATTCATGGCGTATTTTACAGGAAGCACAATTTGCTTTTGACAGAGGAAACTTTGCAACAGCAATGAATCTTGCAAATAAGGCAAAAGCTAATCGTGTTGCAGAAAGTGATTATGAAGTTTATATTCTTGATGTTGCTCTTTCTCCGCTTGCAGTTCGTCGTGCTGGTGAGAGTTTTGATTCTGTCCTTGAAGTTTTGAAAGAACGCGACCAGAGTGAAGCAATTTCTATTATAAACAGATATTTAAAACTTTACGGAGAAACTTATTTTCAGTATTCAGTACATAAAATGGAAGACTGGGTTGATGAAAAAAGAGTTTATCCGGAAGCTGATTTTTTAATTGGAAAAATTTATCGTCTTGAAGGTGAATATCAGACAGCAATTGATTTTTATGAAAAAGCCAGACTTTCAAGTTCATTTCTTGATGTACCGGAACAGATTTATGATATTCTTTATGAGATGGCAGATTTGCTGAATCATCAGGGAAAAACTGAAGATTATAAGCAGGCACTTCTTTTAATTCTGGATAATGACCCGAATTATAAAGATATAGTTCTTCGTCGTGCAATGCTTAAAATTATAGATGCCAACAAATCTTCAAATGTAGACCGTTTTTTTGATCTTTTCAGAGCTTCATCATTAAAAACTTTGAATGCTCTTTATAGTATAAGCGTAATTTTTGATAAAGAAAAGGAAAGTGAAAATTCTATTTTCTGTTCGGCTTTAGGTGCAGTTGAATCTTACAGTCATATTCTCGATTCAATTTCTGGACGTGATGCCGGGTTTTCTTATACGACACTTGCATTATTTTTAGAAAAAATTGGTGAATATGAAGATATTGTTTTATGGTGCGAAGAAAACCATTTCTGGAATTATCTTATTGATTTTTGTAATAAATGTATTGAGCGTGGTGATATAATTTATGCAAACTCAATGCTTGAAGTAATTTCTGAATATGCACCGGATGCATATTGCAGAAAAGCTGCTGCAACAGCAATTGTACGTTAATAGTGCAGGCCAATTCCGGCATAAATTTCGTATTTCTTAATATTTTCCCGCCATGATATATCAATTTTTTCGGGATATTTTTTTGCAATGACGGCTCTTCCTAAATCAAATCCAATACTTGCCCTCATTACAATTCCTTTCCAGCGCTCTGGAAAAACAAGCAGTTCAAGTCCACCAGTATACCAGCCGTCTTTTAACGAAAACAATCTTCCTGTAATTTCATTTTTTGTAAGTGCTACATCAATAAATGGAGAAGCCTGAAGTTCAAAATTAAACCTGTCTGTCCAGGCAAATGTACGGCTGAACCAAGATTCTTCACCAAAAATTAAATCTGACCAGTCCAGCCAGTTTGTTGTAATTATATGAAACGGAAAATCCAGATTAAATGCAATTGCACACGGTGTCTTTAATGCCAGTTTTGTTTTTAATTTTTTTTGAGCTGAATTTATATATTTCTGTTCGTCCCGCACTCCACGTATATATTCACCAATTTCTTCACGGTTTGATTTTGTAAAAAAAGCGTTTAATTGTGTGTTTATTCCAAAATATTTGAATGATTTAAAAGCCTGAATTTCTGCATATATACGAGGTTCGATTTCATTCTGCATGAAATCATAACCAACAGAATGACCAAGCTTACAGGAAAAACCTGTTCTGTAATTTTCATACCAGTTGATTCTTGAAGTAGAAATATTTTGACCTATTGATGTAACCGGACTTGCCAGATCATCGTTATTTGCATTTATTCCGTTTTTATCATAGTTTACTTTTCCGTCAATAAATGGAATCCAGTAAACATATCCCCAGTTTGCAATATCGAATAATTTTACAGGAACAGAAAAATTTACGTCACTTGTAAAATACTGAGTGTCATCATAATCTGTATATTCCAAATCACGGTTCAGGCTTTCTTTTATATCAAATACTAATGCAAATCTTT
>NZ_JAZOUG010000291.1:0-4521 GCF_045657965.1 Treponema sp.
CGTCATCTCCGAGGAGGGACAAAACTCCGCGCTTTTCGTTTTTGAGGATTTCGATGCACTGTGCATCACTTATCTGCTGTTTGAATCTTCGCATTGGTCGGAACATGATTCAAATATAGACCAAATCCGGATTCTTGTCATTTACCCTAAAATATGTTATCGTCTCTTTAGTAATTAGGGAGTAGCTTGTTGTTTGCCAAAAGGCAAGCGATATCATTATTTCGTCAGCACGGGAACGCATCTCTTTTTTGTTCCCCGGAATACTGTTCAACGAAGCGAGACTTTTACTGCAGATTTAGTGTATTTGCAGGGAAAAGGGCTCGCTTTTTTGTTTTTCCTTGCAGGGAGTTGATGAAATGATTTTTTTGAATGTGGCTGTTCTGGCTGTTGGATTTATTGCTCTTGTAAAAGGAGCAGATATTTTTGTAGACGGTTCTTCTGCTCTTGCCAGGATTTTTAAGATTCCTTCGCTTATTATTGGACTTACGATTGTTGCCTTGGGAACGAGTATGCCGGAGCTTGCAGTAAGTACTTCGGCGGCCCTGGCTGGTTCAAATGAAATTGCACTCAGTAATGTTGTGGGCTCAAATATTTTTAACCTTCTTGTAGTTCTTGGATTATGTGCCGTTATTCATCCTGTTCCTGTGGATTCCCTAATCTTAAAACGAGATTTTCCAATTTCCATCTTTTCAACACTAGGAATTTTTCTTGCTGTTACATTTCCTGCATTTCTGAACGGTAGTTTTTTCACTCTGAGGATGGATGCTGA
This sequence comes from Treponema sp., assembly GCF_045657965.1. Taxonomy (GTDB): domain Bacteria; phylum Spirochaetota; class Spirochaetia; order Treponematales; family Treponemataceae; genus Treponema_D. The sequence continues at coordinate 770 of NZ_JAZOUG010000291.1, forward strand.
TGCGGGAACTGTAAGCCGGACTTTAGGAATCATCATTCTTGTTTTGTTTATCGCTTACATTGTTTATCTTATTTTTGATGCCCGGAAAAATCCTCTCCCTGAAGAAGAAACTGGCGGAGAAAAATTACTTCCTCTTTGGAAATGTATTCTTTTCATTGTGCTTGGACTTTTCTTGATTATTGCAGGCGGAAAGGCAGTTGTTTACAGTGCTCAGAATATTGCACGCTTTTTAGGCATGACAGAAACTTTGATAGGTCTTACTGTTGTTGCAATTGGAACTTCATTACCAGAACTTGTAACTTCTATTGTTGCTGCCCGTAAAGGAGAGACTGCGCTCGCAGTAGGAAATGTTCTTGGTTCGAATATTTTTAATCTGCTTTTTATTCTTGGTGTTTCTGCCGCTATTCATCCGGTGAGCGTGAATATAGCTTCTGTTTATGATATGGCTGTTTTGATTTTTATCAGCGTTCTTTCATGGATTTTTTCGATTACAAAAAGACGGATTGGACGCATTGAAGGAATAATTATGTTGCTTTTTTATGGAGCAGAAAGTGTTTTTGCGATAATGAGATAATCTTATAAAAATACAAATCACAAGGGGATTTAAATGATTACGAACATTTTGATGACAATTTTCAACATTGCCGGAAGCCTTTGTCTTTTGCTTTTTGGAATGAAGCTGATGAGCGACGGAATCCAGAAGTCTGCAGGTGAAAAGCTGCAGGCAGCTCTTGGATTTATGACGAAAAACCGATTCTTAGGGCTGCTTACAGGCTGTCTTCTTACCATGCTGATTCAGTCATCGGGTGCAACTACGGTTATGGTCGTTTCGTTTGTGAATGCGGGACTGATTACGTTGTCGCAGTCGGTGGCAGTCATTTTTGGAGCGAATATTGGTACTACGGTAACAGCCTGGATTGTCGCTCTGTTTGGTTTTGACTTTAAGATTTCTGCCCTTGCAATTCCGATTTTTGCAGTCGGTTATATTCTTTCGATTGTAAGAAAACGCCGGCACGAAAATATCGGGCTTGCGCTTATGGGCTTTTCTCTTTTGTTCATTGCGCTCGGCTGGCTTTCGGATGCAGTCTCGCTCAGTGCAAGCGGCATGGGATTTTTAACAAGCGTTCAGAAAATTAAGTTCTGGAGCTATCCGATTGCAGTTTTGATTGGAATTGCGATTACCGCGCTCATTCATTCATCTTCTGCAATGACGGCGATTGTAATTACGATGGCCTACAACGGAGTGCTTACCTGGGAATTTTCTGCCGCCCTTGTAATCGGAAGCAACATCGGTTCAACTGTGGATTCTGTAATGGCGGCCTTTGGTTCAAAAACAAATGCAAGGCGCGCAAGTCTGATTCACGTTCTGTTCAACTGTGCAACGGCCCTTCTTGCACTCATCTTCCTTCCGTATCTTACACGCCTTGTTGATTTTATTACACCGGGAAAGGCAGAGGCTACAATCACTTATCACATTGCAATGTTGCACACACTTTTTAATGTCTTTGGAACTCTTATCTTCCTTCCGTTTACAAATCAGCTTGCACACCTTACAGAAATCCTTATTAAAGAAAAGAAAGAAGAAATCCCTGAAAATTACAGCCTCCCGTTCCCGGAACTTGCCGCTCACGAATCAGCTACAATTCCTCTTATGGAAGTACGGCTAGAGATTCAGCACATGGCAGACAGGACTGTAGAAATGTTCGACCGTGTTCAGATTGGTTTTACAAATGCAAAAAAATTCTGCGAAAAACACTATGAAAATCTCATAAAAGAAGAAGCTCTTTTGGACAGAATGCAGGAAGAACTTACAGCTTATCTCCTTCGCTGTCAAAACCTAAGTCTTTCGGATATTCAGATGAAGTCCATAAACTCCATGCTTGGAATTGTGACCGAACTTGAAGAACTTTCTGACCAGTGCCTTACCATGGGCGTTTTCATTTCACGTATTGAAGAGAAAAAAGTTGTGCTTAAAGAAAGCGATAAAGAAAAACTTCTGCCGTACATTGAACTTGTCCGTCAGCTTTTATATTTTGTCTACCGTCACATCGGACAGAAATTAAGTGCTGAGCAGCACGAGTTTGCACATACACTTGAAAATCAGATTGATGAAGAACGAATCAATCTTAAAAAACTTGCCCGCACACGTCTTGAAACTGGCGCAAACGTCAAAGCAGAGCTTTTGTATATCGACATAGTTCGTAAAATCGAAAAAATGGGCGACAGCTGTTTTGCAATTGCAGGAAGGCTGACGGAGTAGTTAGCGGCCAAGCAGCTTAAAATGATTTTTCCAGTAATCAATAAGCCCGTCTGCTTTCATTTTGCTGAGTTCGGCGGAGAGAGCGGAGCGGTCTACTTCCAGGTAATCGGCGAGCTGCTGGCGGTCGTAGGGGATGTCGAATTCTGCGTTTGGAGTGCCGCGTGGAACTTGCGATGAAAGATATGACAAAAGTCGGCCGCGGATTGTTTTTGAACTGGTATGGAAAATACGCTGAGAAAGGTGCAGGTTCTTTTTCATGGAAACAGTAAGAAGATTTTTTGTGATGATTTGAGAAAACTCATCTTTAGCTGATCCAAGATTATCTGTCTGCAGTAAGAGGATTTTTGACTCTTGAGTTGCAGTTACATCAACCATAAGAGGAACTTTTGTAAGGGCATAAGTCTCTGCAAAAACTTTCCCTTCTCCAAGACTGTCTAAAATCGTCTTGTTTCCCCAAAAGTCGGTGCTTTCAATCTGGATACGACCTTCAAGAATGATTCCAAGCTGATTTATGACTGAGCCGGAATGAAAAACAGTTTCTCCTTTGGTGTAGGTGCGCTCTGTGGCGTTCAGCAGTTTTAGAACAGACTGAAAATCATCTTCCTTTATTCCAGTAAAGAGCGGCGTCTTTAATAAAGCTTTCTTTTCCATACCTCTGATAATATCTGCATTTTGTTGTTTTAACAACATTCTTTTAGCGCTGGGTGTGGTATTCTCCAAAACGTGAGGTACGGAAATGATTAGAAAGATTGTAAAGATTGATGAAGAGAAATGTACTGGTTGCGGACTTTGTGCTTCTGCCTGCCATGAAAATGCGATTGTAATGGAAAACGGAAAGGCTCATCTTTTGCGTGATGATTTTTGTGACGGATTCGGCGACTGTCTTCCCGCTTGTCCTGCAGGGGCAATTACGATAGAAGAACGCGAAAGTGCGGCATATAGTCCGGAAGCGGTAGAAATGCGAAAGCAGGTTTTAGCGGCACAAAATGGAATCGCCGTTGGACCAGGAGTGCCTCATATGCCACATGCAGGCGGATGCCCTGGAAGTGCGATGCATACTTTTAACCGGAATAATCAGAAACCTCAGAGAAATCCGGATGTAGACGGTCGCGAGACATCAGGTTTCGAAAATCATACAGTTCCAAGTGAACTCATGCAGTGGCCTGTTCAGATTAAACTTTTGCCGACACAGGCACCTTTCTATGAAAATGCAAATCTTCTGATTGCGGCCGACTGTACTGCTTATGCTTATGCAGCTTTCCATCGTGACTTCATCAAAAATCATATTACTCTGATTGGCTGTCCTAAGCTTGATGAGGGCGACTACACTGACAAACTCACAGAAATAATCAGCAATAACAACATTAAAAGCATTACTATTGTGCGCATGGAAGTTCCGTGCTGCGGCGGTCTTGAACATGCGGCAACCGAGGCTTTGAAGGCGAGTGGAAAATTCCTTCCATGGCGGGTTGTTGTGATTTCGCGTGAAGGG
>NZ_JAZOUG010000292.1:0-2462 GCF_045657965.1 Treponema sp.
AAACTTTGTTCCAATTTTGCCATCATTTATTGACTAAAGATTTCAAAATGATATAATCACTGTTAAGCACTATGGGTTCAGAAGAAGGACTGAGCAAAGCCTACAACTTTCTCGAACAGGGAGATATTCTCCAGGCAAGAAAGATTTTAACAGAACTGCTGCCATACGAACTGGAAGATTCAGAAGTCAACTTCGCCGTATGGTGCTGCTCATTTTGGGCCGCTTACATACGGATCCTTCCAAAACTTGAAGTTGCAGAGCGGGGCGAAAGCCTGATTGCGCAATGGCGTAATTTTATCCCCAACCTAAAACGTCAAAAACCCGTAGAACGAACACTCTTTGCCCTGCAAAAAGGAATTTTTTCATTGGCGCTCAACAGTTTTACAGCCCTGATGGATGACAAATTCCCCCAACAACAGGCAGAGTTAAAGTGCAAGATAGCGTTATGCTACAAAAAGCTCGGTCACTACGAGACAGCACTTGAAACATTAAAGGACAAAAGCATTTTTGCCGAGCGCTCCGCCGCAACTCTTGCTGAAATGGCAGACTGTTACGCCCTCTGTGGCGATGAAAAGCGGGCAAAAGTTCTTTTCCGGGAGGCATTCTTTCTGGATGCCCAGAATGTGGATATTACGCTGCTCGATTCTGAGCTTATCTGCTGCCTCATACGGTTGGTCCAGAAGAAAGGGTACACCGAAGCAGAGCTAAAGGAGTGGATTCCCGTGTACGGAGTTCTTTACGGCATATTCAATGTCAAAAGAGAATTGCACGGAGCTGAATTCGGCATTTTGCGGCAGCGCATATACGCAAGAGAAAACGAGTTGCGGGACCCTGCATGTAACGCAACACTAATCGTTCCTCGGCTTATAAATATGTATTTCTGGTTGATTGATTACTACGTGCGAATTGAAAACGGAAGTGAAAAAATCAACGAGATTTTATTACGGATAAAGCTTCTTGACAGGAATATTTACGACCTGTGCGTAAAATAACTGTTCATCAAGAAAAGACAATAGGAGATTTTTATGTCTGAAGATCTTGTAAAGAAAGTGCAGGACATGCTCAAAGAAGAGACCTGGACTCGTGCTTCAATCAGTAATTACACAAAAAACAATCTGATTGAACTTGCTGGTATCGTTGATGAAGCCAAAAATGAAGGCTGCATCGATGAAGTAAAGGCAATCTGCGACAAACAGCGCGACAGCATTATTGCCTTGTATATCTCCGGCATGCTCAGCTTGAAAAAAGGCTCATTCGACAATCAGGCACTCAACTCTCTTGTGGACATCTTCGAGAAAAACCATAAAGTTCCCGTTGTTATTTATCTGTGTGAGACAATACTTGCAGAAGACGCCACCAACAAATTTGCCCTGCGCACCCTGGCCCGCTGTTACAGCGAAGACAAAGATAATGGCGACAAGGTCTGGGATATTTACGAAAAAATCGTAAAGCTTGATTTTGAAGAAGCTGACATTGCAAAACTGCTTGCAGAGCACTTCGAATCAACAGGAAATACCGACAAAGCCGTCGATTACTACAAAAAAGCCCTGCTCCGCTATGTAAATGCAAAGAACAGCACCGCTTTAAGCGCAGTCTGGACAAAACTCGTTGCCATGGTTCCCCATGAATTCGACTTCTTCATGCTGGTACAGCGCAAGGTTTCCAAAACCATCAGCCCAGAAAAGAGCATTGTGCTGATGCAGGAACTGTACGTATTCTACAAGAGCGAAAACAACTGGGATGTTGCAATTGACCTGCTGAAACGCATATTAACATTAGACCCGAAAGACAACTGGGCCAGAAGAGAAATCAGCGACTGCTTCCGCGCAAAATATGCCGACCACAGCCAGATTGATGAGTATATCCGGAATTCAAACCTCAATCAGAGCTTCCGCAATGTCTGGGAAGCCATCAATGACTTTGAAAAGCATATCGCATTTGATGTGCGGCGCTTCGTATTCCACCGGACCTGGCACGTAGGCATCATTCAAAAAGTTCAGAATGACATCCTGACAATCAAATTCGGCGGAGTAAAAGAGCCGAAGGAAATGAGCCTGAAAATGGCAATTGATGCCCTGCAGCCCCTGTCACGGGAGCATATCTGGGTAATAAAAGCCACCACAAAATCAAAAAGCGGCGGATTCAGCAACAAAGAAGGCATGATTAAGAAAATCAAGACTGACAAAGCCTGGACGCTGAAAACAATCATCAAAAGCTTCAACAACAGCTGCGACCTTAAGCGGATTAAAGCCGAGCTGGTACCTTCTTTGCTCACCCCCGGTGAGTGGACCAGCTGGAACACCGCAGCAAAAAAAGTACTGGAGTCTGATTCAACATTCAGCGTAAATCAGAACAACATCAACGAATACATCGTCCGGGAACATGAAATCACTGCAGAAGAAAAACTGAGCGAAGAATTCAAGGCTCAGAAACAGTTCTTCCCCCGCGTTGATATCATCATG
>NZ_JAZOUG010000293.1:0-6968 GCF_045657965.1 Treponema sp.
ACCGGCGTAACGGTCTGGGGCCCCTCTACTAATGTTGATGCGAAGTGTCAACTTTAGTGTGGGGTGCACTGAAGACGACCGTCTGACAGGGCATAAAAATGCCCCAGATCCGAGTAAAATGCCGTGCATTTTTACCGGAACTGGGGCTCGTTTTTACTTCGCAACCTTGCAAAGCTACCTTTCTATACCGCTTCTTACGATACCTCTGCGATATTCTGAATAGTTTCTGCAACCTCTTGATTCCAAGGCGTTGGCCAGTTTTCTCAAATAACCTGGTGTCATACTCATGAACCAGTTTTCCAAATTATTAAAAAGATTTTTAAGACCGCTAAAGAAAGCATCCACCATATTTTCAACATTTTGTGGAGTTGGATTTTTAGCGTAGCTGCCGTGGCAGCGCTTAAGCTCTTCCATTTCCTGATAATATTCAAAACTTCCAGCCTGAACCAGAATTCCATCACGTGTTTTAATCCATGCGACTTCCATGATTTTTAATTCTTCCACATATTCCTTTGTTACTTTTAATTCACCATTCAGTCTGGCAATTTCTACATCCTTCATTGAAGTTACATTTTTTAAGCGTGAATAATCATACTTTATGCTTTCAAGATACTCGCGGTCTGCTTCCTCAATTTCTCTTTCTATTTTCTGGTTATATTCAATTTCTTTAAGATTGTCGAACTTTTCAAAATACACCTCTTCCCTTCTCTTAAGAGAAGCTTCCTTTTCGGAAAGTTCAGTTTCCTTTTTTTTAAGTTCTTCCTTTTTGTTATCATTTGCAGTCTTTGCAAGTTCATTTCTCAGCTCTTTAGAATTGGCGTTCTGCTCTTTTCGGGTAGCCTCTTCCAGTTTTTCATTTGCATCCTTTTCCAGTTGTTTTGCCTTACGCACTTTTTCATCCGCACTATATACCACATTCCATCGGTTATTTAATTGCTCGGCAGATTTATTCATGTCTGCTATTTCAGAATTAATTGCATCTATTGTCACATCAAGCTCGTTGGATTTCTTTTCGTTCTCCTTATGCAGCTGCCATTCATCACAGGTCATGTGCTTATGCTTTGGTCCAGATGTGCGGTCAATTTTCAATCCATAAGATTCTGCATAATCTTGCAAAGAATGGCGAACATCTTCTTCCCATTGCTGTTGTGCGGTTCCTTTTCCTTTCTCAGTAAAGTATCCCATCTGAGCAAGGCAGGCACTCATTGAACACTGAAGAGGAAGACTTGTTGTAAGAACTTTTCCATATCGCTCATAACAAACTTTCTGCCAGTTCATCTTCTGCCATTTTTCTTCATTAAATTCTTCGCCTTTTTCAGCTGCTTCTTTCTTAAGGCGTTCTTTTTCTGATGCCTTAAACTTTTTGAAATCTGCAAGTTCTTCTTTAGTCAGTCTTTCTGCAGTAAAGATAATATCGTGATGAATCATAGATGGGGAACGTATCCGTTTTCCAGTTTTTGAATCAATTGAAAACTCGTCATTATGAAGATATGCTCCGGCTGTTCTTACTAAAGGCCAGCGTTTTGGAAACTCCTCTGTAACAAACTTTGTAAGGATTTCACTTGCTTTTTCTCTGTCTGGAAAGTTATCACGGTTTCCAATCTGATACTGAAACTCATAGCAGGCTTGTGTAAAATCTTTACCGCGGTCTCTTCCTGTAGCTTTTTGTTTGTCTTCAGTCTGCTCTCTTGATTGAAGAAATTCAGCTGCATAACCTTCTGCAGTTTTTCTACGGTCTTTACGTCTCTGTTCTGAATTGTATTCTTCAATCGCTGGACCAAAGATTTTATCAAAAGCTTCTGGGATTGTTCCTAAATCAATAAGAATCTGATGCGGTAAATCAAGATCAATATTTTTGCGTGTCGCAACATACTGCGGATCCCGTATATTATGTCCGCGTTTCACATCAGGTCTGCAATGGGCTTCGACTCTAAAACCATGCTCACTTGTAGGCTGTGGTTCTATATATTCATGTTTTGCTGTCATACTGTACTCCTAAGTTATGCAAAAATTGGGCAGGCATAAAAAGGACTCCTGTCTGTCACACAGAAGTCCTTGATTGTTAAGCAGTTTCTTTTACGTTTTTGAATACTTTTGATTCTTTTAGAATTTCTGAAAGAAGTGATTCTTCGTTTGTGCCAAAGTCAGATGTCTTGATATTCAGGTGATGAAGTTTTTCATCATTTAAAACTTCATCAAGTGTTTTACCAAGTGCAAGTTCCTTCTTAATATAAAGAAGTCCTGTTCTGAATCCTTCCTGTTCCAAACTTCTTGAACGGTCAGAAAACTTTTCCTCTGTCTTCTGTTTTTGTTCTTTGATTTTTGGCTTGGAAACAGGTTCCTCTTTTTTCTCTGATGAAACAGTTTCTGTTTTCTTCTCAGGGGAAGCCACTTCTTCCTTCTGTGCAGAAAGCTCTTTCTTTGTTTCATTGTAGGCCATGTTCAAAGAAATCTTTCCGTCCTTAAAAGCCTCAAGTGTTTCTGCGCTGGCTTTGCGCTCCACTTCTTTTATTTTTGCAATCTGACGAGGGCTGACCTGTAATTCAGCGGCAATCTCAGCATCGCTCTTCGCTTTCTTTCCATCAGGACCTTTCAGTTCTGCAAGCTCCATATAGATTCTTGCAATTTCCTGATCTGAAAGATTTCTGCGGTCTGTCTGTTCGCGGAGTGCAAACTGTTTTGCTTCTTCAAAAGTTTCAAAATGATGAACGATACACGGAACAGAAATAAGTCCGGCTTTGATTGCACAATAGCGGCGTGTGTGACCGTCAATCAAAATATATTTACCGTCATGACTCCAGACATGCAGCTCGTGTCCTGGCTTAAAACCTTCAGCTTTCATAGATTCTGTCATCGCGTTAATAACAGATTCATCCATCGCAAGCATTTTTTCAAACTCAGGTAAAAGAACAATGTCTTTGATTTTCAAAGTCTTTTTCTGATTTGCCTTCTGCAAATTGTTAATCTTATTTTTGATTGTGTTAGTAAAATTAAAGTTCATAATGTCTCCAAAATATTTATTAGTTTAAGATTCCATATTCTTTCCAGAACTGGATTTTTTCATTTTCAAGAAGGAACGGTCTTCCGGTCCGCTCTTTTACTTGCTTAGTCATTTTGTCCCATGCCGCTTCATAAGCGTCTTTTTCAGACTCTGACATTTCGTAGAGTTTCTCTTTTACGATGAAATCAATTTGATTCTGGTCTTTGATTTCTTTTACAGAAACTCCACAAGTCGGACAGTTGAAGTCATATTCTTTGAAGCGGGTAGAACAAATCGGGCAGTCAATGTATTTGATATGCTGCTCAGTTTTCTGCTTTTCTTCGTTTTTTTTGATAAAACAGGAATTCTTGAAATCCCGAATTATCGAATTGGCCAGAGCCAGCTTTCTGAATAATCCTTCAAACGATTTCTGGACATTGCTAAGCTTTGTGCGCTCAAAAACATATTTCAGATAGGCCTCAAGATTTGACTCTGCAATACCTGCATCTGTAAGATGTTTATGAACAGCTGATTCAAAGTTCTTGTCGAAGGGATATTCACCACCAAATAAACTTTTTATGATATTTACAAAAACTGACTCACTAACTGATTCTTTTGTTTCTGTCTCTGGGTTAGTTAGTTTAGTATTTTGTATATTAGTATTTAGTTTATTAGTAGTTAGTAGGTGTTGATTTTCCGTAAACGGATTATCCGCAGTGGTATTATCCGCAGTCGATAATCGACACTGGCTGTGCTTTGGCTTTTCATAAAATATATAGCGTTGAGGTGCAAAAGTTCCATCTGGATTTCTCAGATTCTTTTCAACTTCAATATAGCCTGCATCCACTAATTCATTTATCAGATTGTTAAGAGCAACTCTTTTATCTGGAAAATGTGATATAAGGAAACTCTTATAGATTTTCCAGTTACCTGGTAGGTGCATAAGAAAGCAATGTAATCCTTTTGCACCCCATGAAAGATTCTCATCACGAATACATGTATTATCCAGGATAGTATAGTTTTTCTCTTTATCGCCTTTAACAAAAGCTATGTCGCTCACAAGTCCTCCAATTACCACGACAAAACTTATGAACTAGCAATAAAGTAATTTTTCTGTTATAAGTAGAGTTATGGTTAGTTTTAAATCGATTTACAAAACTGCCTGCCCATGCGATTGAGTTGCCGCTCAGTCGCATTTTTGTTTTATTGCTCATGCTGGAACCTCCGCTCTCTGCTGAGCTTTCTTGGCAAGCTTTATGTACTTTTCCGGTACAACAGTAACGCCGCATTCTTTTGCGTATTCAATGTAATCGGCATCGCTGATTTTAAGCCACTTCATAACTTCGTCGCGCGGAAATGCAAGCCTTCCAGCAATAAACACTGAAAACTTAGGATTTCCACAACCTGGAAGTAAAAAGCGATTGCACTTGTAAGTGTTAAGTGCAGCACCACCTTTGAGTCCGGCACAATCCTCGATTGTGTAAAACTCTTTCTCGAATGAAACTTTTTCTGCAGGCTTTTCAAGCATCTGTGTGATAGCTGAAAGTTCGCGAAAAAGCTTTTCGTTTTGAAGCTGAATCTGTTTCAGTTCCAAATCAAAATTGTTCATAGATCCCCCCTTTGACTGTTTTCGGTTCGGGATATTTATAAAAACAGTCTTCTGTGATATAATGATTGATACAAGCAAATACAAATCTCTGACCTGACAGGTTTTGATTAGTATTAATTATTATACATAAAATATGTATAAATACATTGTTTATGTACATTAGATAATATATACATAGATTATGTATTTGTCAATAAATAATGGATATTTTATGGCCAGCGGAATAGAATTAGTAAATAGGATTGATGAAGTGTTGCTCGAATTAGGCATTTCCCGAAGGGAATTTGCGGCATCAATCAATATTCAGCCAAATACAATGGGAAACTGGAAAACAAATAACAGTATGCCACCTCTTGAAACCGTTGAAATTATTGCTGAAAAATTAAATGTTTCTCCAGATTGGCTTTTATTTGGTGATAAATACATATCCGAGTTTGATAAAAGAACAGGATATTTTTCTAGAACTCAAGTAGGTGCTAGAATTGATAGTTGCTTGCGCGATAGAACAAACACAACAGCTTCGGATGGTCCAATAAGAGATGTTTTTAATCAGGAACTAGGTCACATCATTTCTCATGAAAAATTTGCCAACTGGCTTCTTGGAAGATATAACATTGATTTGATTGTTTTCCAGAAAATTGCCTCTGAACTTACAACCAGTATTCAATATCTTCTTACAGATTTACACGCAAAAGTTCCTGAAGATTTCGATCCAGTTCTCTTCAACGAAGCCAGAGAAAACGCAAACAGCGTTCACTGCCTTTACAACCTCAGCGAAGATAAAAAGCAGATTGTTTCAGACATGCTGAATAAGCTGATGGAACTGGAACATCTCGAACACGTTTCAAAAAAATAAAAGTTCGTCTGTAACTTATGTAACTTAGCTGAGTAAGTTAACTAAATTACATGTATTATTTGTTACCAAAAGTGTATAGTTTTGGTAACAAATCTGTATTCTCTATTTCAACTTTGCAGAATCTTTAAAAATCTACTTGGGAGGTTTTGTACTTACTTGGGAGTTTTACTTGGGATATTTTAACGGAGCATGGGATATTAGGTAGGGATATTTCAACCGAGCTTGGGATATTAGGTTAGGGTATTTCGCTTGAACTAGGGATATTTAATATTTTACAAGGATATTTTGAAATCATATGGTTCAAGCCATTTTATATAATCTGCATTATACAACAGTTTCAGTAGTCGAAAAGTAACAGTCATAAAAGAATGCCCTGCTGATAATCAACAGGGCTAAGTATTAATGTTCTTAATTTCTAATCAACCATTTCCATACAGGAATTACTTCGATTTTTACACCATCGACAGTCAATTCTTTTTCTTCTTCCCAAGTGATGATTATAAATCGCTTTGCTTCCTTTACAGTTTTTGCAGCTTCTACAAGAGCTTTAGTTTCTCTGTCATTAGAAATATTTATAACAGAATAAGCAACCTGAATAACTTCGTCCGTTTCTTCAACAAAGAAATCTGCATCCAGATTCTGGCCTTTAAGATAATATACATTGTCTTTGTATTTATTCCAAAGATTGATAGCTACAAGATTTTCAAGCAACCTTGGCTCTTCTTTAGTTAGAAAGAGGTTTAGCAAGCCATTGTCATTAAAATAATATTTTGGAGTTGTTTCTTTATCTACAAATTTTGAGAAATAATTTCTAATTGCAAAAATTAAGAAGGATTGCTGAGCATAACCGACATAATCAATTACTACATCTTTGCTGATGCTCACGCCTATTGTTTTGAGAGTGTTATGTAATTTTGAATAAGATACTTCATCTTTTACAGATTCTGCAATTTTTTTCATCAGAAGTCGTAAACCAGTATTATTTCTGATTCCATTTCTTGTAGCTATATCTCCAAGGAGAATCTTCTGATAGATGCTTGATATATATTCTCGCTTGTCTGTATATTCAAGGTTTTCTGGAAATCCGCCAAAATAGAAATAAGTTTCCATCTCACGTTTTATTTTTCCGCTGTCTTTTGTAGCAAGAATTGCTTTATCTGAAAAATCGATATTTTTTGCTGCCAGGTATTCTCTAAAGTTATACGGAGTCACATATTTTGTTAGATAACGGCCACCTAATCGGTTTTCAATTTCCGAAGATAGCATTTTTGCATTACTTCCTGTAATAAAGGTATGCTCTTTTGAGTCGGCCAAGCGACGTGCGAATTTTTCCCATCCGTCAATATTTTGAATTTCATCAAGGAAGAACCAGCCTTTTTTATCACTCATTTCAGCCTGAACGGAAAGAATGTCATTAAAATCATTTACGGTAAATTCTGAAAGTCGTTCATCTTCAAAATTGATATAAATTATCTGATTCCAATCCGTGCCCTTTGCAATAAGGTCCTGAACAATCTTGTATA
>NZ_JAZOUG010000294.1:0-4964 GCF_045657965.1 Treponema sp.
CCTTTTTCATGGCCAAAAAGTTCACTTTCAAGCAATGTTTCGCTTAAAGAAGAACAGACAACAGGAACAAAGGCATTTTTGCTTCTTGAAGAGAGATTATGAATTGCATTTGCAATTACTTCCTTGCCGGAACCTGTTTCGCCGGTTATAAGTACAGAAATACGTGCATCAGCAACTTTTTTAACAAGGTTCATTACCTTCTGCATGGCACTGCTTTTTCCGATTACGGCATCAGTCTTAGATTTTGAATCAAAACGTTTTAACAGTTCTTCATGCTGGATTGAAAGTTCCCGCCCCTGAAGTGCACGCTTTACAATTACTTCAAGCTGCTCAAGATTAAGAGGCTTTGTTAAAAAATCGTAAGCCCCATCCTGCATTGCCTTTACAGCAGCATCAATTGAACCGTGACCTGTAAGAACTATAACCGGAATTCCTGGCATCTTAGTTGTAACTTCACGAAGAACCTGCTCACCTGAAATTGATCCCGGCATGCGTAAATCAGTAATTACAAGGTCGATGTCGCCTTTTGAAAGCAGCTCAAGGCCTTCCTTACCGTTTGCAGCGATTTTGACATTGTAACCGTCCATTTCAAAATCAGCAGCAAGTCCTTCGCGAATATTTTTTTCATCATCAATTATAAGAATTGTAAATTTCATTAATTTTCTCCGCTGCAGTTTTCCCGGAATGTCAGAAGTTTCTTTTCCATTTGAGGAACAGGAAGCTCAATTTTAAAAGTTGTGCCCTCCCCTATGGCTGAATCTATGCTTACATCGCCGGAAAATTCCTTGATAATTTTATAGCTCATTGCCATTCCAAGGCCTGTCCCGTTTGACTTTGTTGTAAAATAAGGTTCAAATACGCGGGACGAAGTTATTTCATCCATGCCGCATCCATCATCTGAAAATGTAAGGATATAGCGGTCATTTTCGATTTTTGAATTAATTCTGATTTTTCCATGAACTCTGCTTCTTTTTTCAGAATCTTCATCAACACCGAATTTTTTCTCGATTGCAGAAATTGCATTCTGAGAAAGGTTCACAATTACTTCCCGGAAAAGTTTTGCATCAAGAAGAAGGCGCACATCACAGCCGCATAAATCTGACTCAAGTTCAATGTTTTTTTCGGTAAATTCCGGAGTAAAGAATGAAATGAATTCAGTTAAAATTTTATTTGGATTAACAAGCTCAAGGTTTGCTGATATTGGACGTACAGCCATGAGAAAATCTACAACAATTTTATTAAGACGCTCAATTTCCTGAGTAACAACATCAAGATAATCTTCCGCGTATTTTGGAGGAGGTAAAAGCCCGTCACCTTCACGTTTTTTTTTGATTGCTTTCTGCATGAGCTGAATATGGATTGAGATTGCTCCGAGCGGATTTTTTATTTCGTGGGCAACACTTGCAGCTACATTAGTAAGGCCGGCAAGAGTTTCCATACGGTGCAAAAGAACTTCCTGATTGCGTTTTTCGGTTACATCATCAATGCGTATGATTGAACCGATAAGATTTTTATCAAGATTTTGATTTTGAACAAGCGGAGTTAAATACACATCAATAAAACGGACAGCACCTCCACTTGTACTTACTGTATATTCTTCAGAAATATTAGTTTTATCGTTTTCGTGTGCATTCTGTAAGAATTTTGCAATTTCTTCGTCATCGATAAAATTCCAGACAGGAAGATTTTCTGATTTTGAATCTTCCGGATTAATTTTAAAAGGCAGATAGCGTTCTGCTGCTTTATTTATTTTTATAAGACAGAAATTTTCGTCAACAATAATAAGCCCTGAAGGCAAACTTTGAAAGATTGAATCAAACATTTCTGTCTGTTCATAGCACCCCTCTACAAGATTTTGAATCTGCAGCGGGGAAAGTTTGTCAATTTTCTGTGAAACACGACGGGAAAATTCTTTCATAGCTGCCCTTCCTTACTGAAAAAGTTTTTTAACAGCTGACAAATCGCGTGAAAGTTTTTCGATTGCAGCTGCAGGAGAAAGATTGTACACAGTGACGCAATTGTAACATTCACGGCAGAATTCTGTAATTTTTGCACATACTTCACTTCGCTGTACAGAAAAATCATTTCCACGGGCAGTTTCCATAATACCGGTAAGAAAGACCTTAAACATAAAACGAGGTTCAAAGCCATTACATTCTTTTACGATTGTATCTGCAAGCGGAATCTGACCGTTCATCAGAAAATTAAAATAAGAAGAAGCAGTCTGTTTAATTTGAGAAGGCTTTACAGGCAGAAAAAGCTGAAGATAATCATTAATTAAAAGATTTTTTTCATCTCCAGCAGCATGGAAAACACGGTTTACGACTTCCTGCTGCTGCACAACACTTCGTTCTGTAAAATTATATGTTCTTACACGGGAAAGAATAGTCGGCATAACAGCACCACGGTTTGAAGTTGTAAGAATAAAAACCATGTCCTCAGGAGGCTCTTCAAGAATTTTAAGAAGTGCATTACGGACACTTTCAAGCATACGCTCTGCATTTTCAATTATAAAGATTTTTTTACCGGAAACACTTTTCATGTGTGCCCAGACTGAAGCACGGCGAATCTGACTGATGGGCAGGGAATCGTACATAAATGAAGATTCGAGCTTTTCACAGTTTTTAACGATGTTATCGCAGATTTTTTCTAATTTTTCTGAATCAGGTAAAGATTTTTCTGGATTCAGTTTTTCCATGTCTTCGTCAATGGCAGCAACAATCGGAGCCAGTTTTGAAAGCTTGTCATCACCTTCCCAGAGAACCTGAGAAAAACGCATTGTAAGCTTTCTGACTGAACGGATAAAAAGGTAACGGACGGCCATTAAAAAGCTTGAATTATCAAAAGAAGCCTGTAAAAATGCCTTTTTTGCAGCTAAAATTTCTAAAGAACAGTCACGCGGGCCTGCAAGAAGAACATTTGTATTTGAAAGTTCTTTATTTTTTTTGCAGGAAGGACAGTCACAAAGCCAGTGTCCCCTCTGATTATACTGATTTACACCTGAACACGAAAGAATTCTGGCAATTTCTAATGCGCAGGTAAGTTTTCCGCTTGCAGCAGGACCTGAAAGCAAAATTGCTCCTGGAAGACGATTGTTTAAGATGTCTTCACACAGAAGAGAAGAAGAAGACTGATACAAAAGATTATCAAACATTATACAAGCATCCCCCGAATGTAATTAACCGGATACTCAAGAAATGGTGCTAAAATGCGGTAAATCGTGCTGTTTTCCGTAAGAGAAGATAAATCAAACCAGATTTGAGAGCGGATTAAAATTAAAATACAAAAGACAATTAAAAGCCCTTCGAGAGCACCAAATGCAAATCCTAATACACGGTCAAGACTTTTCATAATTTCACCAGAAAAAGCTTTTTCAAAGACAATCTGAATTATCTTAACAACAAGAAAAGCCGTTACAAAAATCAAAATAAATGCAAGTACAATATCTACCGCAGGAATTTTAATGATTTTTGAAATATGAGGTGCTAACATACCGCAAAAATAGAAACCGGCAAAAACACCGGCAATTATTGCAAGTCTGCTGAACAGTTCTTTTACAAAACCATGAACCGTAACCATAATTGCAAAGGTCAAAATAATAATCAAAAAGAAAATATCGATAAAGCTGAACGTCATTTTGCACACTCCCAGACAATTTCTGCAATTTTAAGTGACGGTTTTCTGCCCTCAGACAAGGCTTTTGAGGCTGAAGAAGCATTTGACCGGAAATCAGTGTCGTTCATTTGAGAAAGTGCAGTTTTCAAATTTTGTGAATCAGCTTTTTCTCCAAGAAGAACAATGGCAGCTCCCTTTTCTTCAAAGAATTTAGCATTATCAACCTGATCGCCTCTTGTTCCGCTTCCGCAAAGTGGAATCAAAACCATAGGCTTTCCGAGAACAGAACATTCCCAGATTGAATTTGCACCGGCCCTGCTTAAAACAATGTCTGCACAGGAAATAACATCGCACATTTCTTTATAAATAAAAGGATGTAAAAAATAGCCTGGTTTATTATCCGGCATACTGTCTGCATCTTTAGCTCCGCACTGGTGCACAACATTGAAGTGCTCTGTAAGCCAGTCAAGATTTTCTGAAACAAGCATATTTATCTGATGTGCACCTAAACTTCCTCCAAGAACAAGAAGAATCGGCTTAGATTCATCGTAATCCGCTCTGTTTTCGAACAGAAATTTTTTGCCATTAGAAGGATCAGGATTATAAAAAACAGGCCGGACAGGATTTCCGGTAACTTCAGCATTTTTAGATTTTTCTGAACCAAGATACTTTTTTGTTTCTTCATATGAAACCAGTATTTTTGAAGCAAAACGTGAATTAATTTTTGTTGCAAGCCCTGGAGTAAAGTCACATTCATGAGTAATGACAGGAATCTTTAAAAATCTGGCTGCCATACAGGGAGTAACGCTTACAAATCCGCCTTTTGAAAACAGAACATCAGGCTTTATGCTCAAAAGTACAAAAAATGATTTTACAAAGCCAGCAAAAATCTTAAAAAAATCGGTAAAATTTTTTAATGAAAAGTAACGGCGTAACTTCCCGCTTGGAATACCAATAAATTTATCGACAGAACCGGATTTTTCGACTAAATTTTTATCCATTCCGCAGGAATTTCCAAGCCAGACTATTTTTATTTTTTGATTATTTTTAACGGCAAGAGAACGAAGCTCATCACAGACAGCAAGCCCCGGGTAAATGTGCCCTCCTGTTCCGCCGCCTGCAAAAACAAAAGTGTGCCTTAATGATTCAATCTTTTTCATTGTACCATTATGACACACTTTTAAATTCTAAACAATCAGAGTAATTTTATGAAGGTTTATTACATTTTAAGGCGAAGACTGAATGCCCCGCTCCAG
Organism: Treponema sp.; assembly: GCF_045657965.1. Classification (GTDB taxonomy): domain Bacteria; phylum Spirochaetota; class Spirochaetia; order Treponematales; family Treponemataceae; genus Treponema_D. The sequence goes on from NZ_JAZOUG010000294.1 coordinate 4,872, forward strand.
AGGTTGTCATCTCCACCGATATGGCGCAAATCAGCACATGCACTTGCAGTAAGCTGAATAAGCATAAAATTAAAGCCTACACCGCCGTAAATC
>NZ_JAZOUG010000295.1:0-6895 GCF_045657965.1 Treponema sp.
TCTTCCGGGGATTTTATTGCTTCAAATTCAGAAAATTATTCATTTGCACTTACAGATGATGTGACTATTTCTGCTCACTTTATCCCTTCTTCATATACCGCTGATTCAAACATGGTCGGTTACGCAACAATCACCGCTGATGATGCAAATGCAAAGTATACGATTACCGGTGGATATGGAGGAAATACCATCTCAATCAATTCACTTTCCGATTTGACTTCAAATGCAACTATACTTTCTGGAGATGAGCCATATATCGTCAAATTCACAAATGCCGACCGAATTACGACGACAGACAACGTTAGCATAATCATGTCGGTTGGCTCTAATAAAACAGTTTATGGTGCTGTAACGGGTGCAGGCTTAAAAAATATTGAAATGCGCGTACAGGGGCAGAATGTTATCATCCGGAACCTTGTGCTTGGCGAAGTCATTGCATATGATACATATGGTGGGAAAGGCAACGACGCACTTTCTTTGAATGGTGCGCGTCATGTATGGGTTGACCACTGTGAACTTCGTTCTAATACAACACCAAAAGACAATACAACTGGTGCAATAATCACTAATTCAAGCGATTCTGACTTTGCAAAAGATTTCTATGATGGTTTGCTCGATATTAAAAACGGTGCAACATGGATTACCATTTCAAACTGCTATATCCATGACCATTACAAAGCCTGTCTTTGCGGTTCAGGTGACGACGGTCCTGACACAAATTCTGACGGTTACTCTGATTCGGATATGCGCGTAACCTTTGCAAACAATTACTGGAAAAATATCAATGCCCGTCAGCCGCTTTTCCGCTGGGGTAAGGCACACATTTACGGAAGCTATTTTGATGCAGGAACTTTCTCTGGCGGTGCAAGTTTTATTAATTGCCGTGCAGGAAGTGAACTCTACATCGAAGGAAACACTTTTACCGGAACCAAGAGTGACAGTTACACCATCGGCTATTATTACGACACAACAGGCAACAGTGGAAGCTGGGTAAGCAAAAATAACTCTGGAGTATCAAGCAAAAACGGAACAAGTTACACACCTGCTTACGGAGTTACAAATGTAAGTGCTCCATCATCAGCTCCAACAGATAAAGGCGCAACACTGACTTTAAGCTACTAGATTAAATTTTTTGCATAATTACCGCACAATCTCCGCTGAGAGGTGTGCGGTTTTTTATTTCTATGTATAGAAATCAACAGAAATCTATGATAATCTTTGCAGCATACAAATTAAAATGTGAGGACAAAAATGGATTCTGTATTGATTGCAAAAATCTGTGCATTCGTGCTTTACCTCGGCTTTATGATTTACATTGGTCTGAGAAACGCGAACAAAAACAACAGCTCTTCTGACTTTTTTTAGGTGGCCGCAAAGTTGGTCCCTGGGTTACAGCTCTTTCAGCAGAGGCGTCTGATTCTTCAGCCTGGCTTTTAATGGGCTTGCCTGGTCTTTGTTATCTTGGCGGTGTACGCGAAACTTTCTGGACAGCGCTTGGTCTTATTGCCGGAACTTACTTAAACTGGCTTTTCGTAGCAAAACCATTACGCAAATGTTCTGTTGCGTTTGGGGATTCAATTACAATTCCTGAATTTTTCACAAACCGTTTCAAAGATAAGACTCACATTCTTTCTGTGCTTTCAGTTATTTTCATTGTGTTTTTCTTTACAATTTATACAGCATCTGGTTTTGTTGCCTGCGCAAAGCTTTTCAATTCAGTTTTTGGACTTCCGTATCACGCCGGCCTTGCAATTGGACTTTTAGTAATTCTTTGTTACACAATCACTGGCGGCTATACTGCAGTCTGTACAACGGACTTTGTTCAGGGCACTTTGATTTTTGTTGCTTTTGTAATTTCTGCTGCAATCGCAGTTTTCGCACTTGGCGGTCCTGCTGAAGCAATCGCTCAGGTTCAGTCATTCGATGCACGTGCTCTTGCAAACGATTTCGGTGAAAATATCAGAAAATCTTTTGCCGGAAATGCTTCTTTTAAAGGAATGTCCATTGTTTCAGCTCTTGCATGGGGCTTAGGATACTTCGGAATGCCGCATATTATTGTCCGCTTTATGGGAATCCGTTCAAATGCGGAAATCAAAAAAGCCCGCAGAATCGGCACTGTATGGATGATTGTTTCTTATATCGGAACATTCTTAATCGGAACACTTGGAACTGCTTATCTCTTAAATCACGGCGTACTTTTAGGAACTGGTGCTGAAGAAATTGCAGTTGAAGGAGTTTCACAGTTCGGCGATGCAGAAACTGTATTCAGTGCAACAATGCTCAAAATGTACCCGGCTTTCATCGGAGGAATCTTCCTTTGTGCAATCCTGGCAGCTTCAATGTCTACCGCAGATTCACAGCTTCTTGCAGCTTCAAGTGCAGTAAGTCAGGATATTTACAAGGGAATTATCAATAAAAATGCTGATGAAAAAACTGTTTTGAATATAAGCCGTTTCGTAGTCTTTTTAATTGCTCTTGTAGCCCTCTTCCTTTCACTTAACCCGGCATCATCAATCTTTGGACTTGTTTCTTACGCATGGGCAGGTTTCGGCGCAACATTTGGTCCGCTCGTTCTTTTAGCACTTTACTGGCGCGGCATGACAGCAAAAGGTGCAATTGCCGGTCTTATAACAGGATTTATAGCAGTAGTTCTCTGGCACAATGTACCTTCAAGCGTACACTGGATTTTTGGTCTTTACGAAATTATGCCAGGTTTTGTAATCTGTCTTATTTTCAGTGTTGCGGTTTCAATTTTAGACAAGAATAAAGACAGTCAGATGCTCAAAGAATTTGATGCTTATAAAACAATGGAAGACTAATATAATTTAAATTTTAGACTTTTAACTTATTATCCCGCTGTGGCGGGATTTTTTTGCTTTTCTTAGTATTCTGTGTTAAAATTTAAGGGTATTTTTATCTTTAATAACACAGGATTTTTTATGAAAAACAGACGGTTAACATTTAAATTCAGTTTTATTTTTCTGATTTTTACTGTAGTTACCCTTCTTGTTACTGCACAGATTTCATATTTTAACCAGAATAGTCTTTTTCAGGTTGAGCAGGAACATAATAGTCAGAATATAGCATCATATCTTGAAGAAATAGTTTTACTTGAAAAAAATGATTTTCTAAACATGCAGAAATATTTTATTCCGCATGCACACGAATATAAAATCCCAATGGATTTTAATGAAAAAAATCTTGCACGGGATTGGGAAAACTTTGAAAGGCTTTATTCTCAGAAATATCCAGGAAAAATTATAGATAAAGATATTCCGTTTGATGAACTTTCTGAAGATGTAAAAAAAGCTTACTCACTTTACTATTATGAATATTACCGGCTGTTTTTTGAAAAGGCTGTAAAGGAATTTAACATAGCATATGCTTATTATTTAGTGCCGACAGGTGAACCAGATCATATGTGCTGGTTTCTGGAACCTATCAGAGAACCATCAGCAAAAGACAATAGATTTTTAAACCTGTGCGTTGATGTTCTTGATGAAAGAGAAAAGTATCCTCATATGTGGCAGGCCTGGGATACGGGCAAAAGACCTGAAGGTTATGATACATATGATAATAAATACGGTAAAACTTATTCATATTATACACCTGTTTTTATTAACGGACAGAAATTAGGTGTAATTGGTGTTGAAATTGAAATTGCAAAAGTAAACAAAGCTATTTTTTATGCAACAATCCGCCAGCTGATTGCGATTGGTCTGGTTATTATAGGTTTTATGTTACTTTTGCTTCTGCTTATCCGCAGCCGGTATATCCGGAAGCTTATAAAAATCCAGAATGTAGTTGATGAGTATTCTCAGACAAAAGACTCGGAATTAGCAGAAAAATTACTTGAAGAAGTTACGAATAATGATGAAATTTCCGGGATAATGGCAAAACTTGCTGACTTATTTTATGAACTTGAGCTTTATATGTACAATCTCAATAAAACAAAACGTGATTTAAAAGATACAAGGCAGCAGGCAATAGAATTAAATGAACTGGCAATAAAAGATTCTCTTACAGGAATCAGGAATAAACTTGGTTATGACAAAGAAGTTCAAAAAATTGAATGGGAAATGGCTGACGGCTTAAGGGAAATTGGTGTTGCCATGGTCGATTTGAATTTTCTTAAGCGGATTAACGATACCTATGGTCATGACAAAGGAAATATTGCAATTGTCACAATGAGCCGGATTATCTGTCATGTTTTTGAACATTCTCCTGTTTTCAGAATTGGTGGAGATGAATTTGTAGTGATTTTGAAAGGACATGATCTGGAACATATCGATGAACTTATTCATACTTTTAATGAGCAGCTTAAAGTTCTTCATGATAATCCGAATCTTGAATACTGGGAAAAAATTTCTGCTGCAATCGGATATGCTGTTTATAATCCGGAAACAGACAGTTCTTATGAAAATATTTTTAAACGCGCTGATTCTGAAATGTATAGAGCAAAAAAGGCAATGAAGGCTGTGCGTAAAGATTAGGAAATTTGCATTAAATGTGATTTTGTTACATACAAAGCATTTTGATTTTATTATAAATTTATTTGAGGTACAAAATGACAATTCAGGAAAAAGCAGATAAAGCGGGCATGCTCAAAAAAACAGGGCAGATGAACTGTTGTCAGGCAGTTACAAGTGTTATGGCTGACACAGTAAATATTGATGAGGTTACTTTACATAATATGGCATCAGGATTTGCTGCCGGAATGGGGACAATGGAAGCGACGTGCGGTGCTCTTGTGGGTGCAAACATGATTCTCGGCCTTAAAACTGAAGGAAACGGAACTGTCCGCCAGAGCCGCGAACTTCTTACCAAATTCAAAGAAAAATGCGGGGCTGTTACCTGCAAAGATTTAAAAGGTGTAGGTACGGGAAAGGTTCTCTGTGAATGTGAAAACTGCTGCCGTAATGCTGTGCTTGCTTTGAATGAAGTGCTCGGAGAAGCTGACTGAAGCTTAGAAATTAATCTGAAAGTTTAACTTGCAAATTTTCTCCCTCTGCCACACGGATTTAATTTTTCTCAGTTTTGTGCTATCATCATCCTATTGAATTTGCCACAGGAATTGACGGCCGTTCAGGAGACCATTTTTTTATAAGCAGCCGGGACGGGCAGGAAGAAAAATCTACAAAAAATTAAAAGGAAGCGGACTTCGTGCCGTACTATAAAAAACATGAACATACTTTCAGTAAATAATCTTTCTAAAATGGGGCGGGAAGCTCCGCTCTTTCAAAACGTTACTTTCGGTTTGAACGAAGGTGACAAAGCTGCAATTATCGGCCGCAACGGCACTGGAAAATCGACTTTACTCAGTGTAATTGCAGGTACTCTGCCGGCTGATGACGGTCAGGTTATAATAAACAAACTATCGGGTGTTAGTTTTCTTCCTCAGAATCCTGTTTTTGACAGAAATAATACAATCCGGGAACATATTTTTAAATCTGAAAGCCCGAAACTCAAAATCATCAATGAATACGAATCTCTTTGTGAGAAAATGTCTGATGGGCTAACGAACGGTCAGCAGTTAAGATTTGACGAGCTCACTTATGAAATGGACAAAGGAGACCTGTGGAACTATGAAAGTCAGATCCGTTCGATTCTCGGAACTCTCGGCATTAACGACCTTGAACGTAGAATGAGCGAACTTTCAGGCGGCATGGTCAAAAAAGTCGCGCTTGCTCAGGTTCTCGTGGAAGACACAAAACTGCTTCTGCTTGACGAACCGACCAACCATCTCGATATTCAGACGATTTACTGGCTTCAGAATTATCTTCATGACACAAAGCGCACGGTTCTCATGGTTACACATGACCGCTATTTTCTGGACGCAGTATGCAATAATATTTATGAACTTGCCCGCCACTCGCTCAAGCTTTACCAGGGAAACTATTCTGATTATCTTGAAAAAAAAGAAATAGAAGCTGAAATTGAAGAAAACACTGAGCGACGTATTGAAAGCGTTCTTCGATTTGAGCGGGACTGGCTCCGTCGCGGTCCGTGTGCGCGTGGAACAAAAGCAAAGGCCCGAATTCAGCGTGATATGCAGCTGATTAACCGCGAAAAATTTGCCAAAGATAAGGGCTTTCAGTTTGAGGTAGCCGGCCGTCGCCTGGGCGGAAAAATTCTTGAACTTTACGGCATCAGTAAGAATTTCTTGAAAACTTCTGATGCAGCCCCGGTCCTCCGTGATTTTTCTTACACTTTCAGCAAAGGTGAAAAAATCGGCATTTTCGGCGGGAACGGTTCGGGAAAGTCTACACTTTTGAACATCATCACAGGACTTATTCCGCCTGATTCAGGAACAATCGTAAAAGGTGAAAATACCTTTTTCGGCTACTATCAGCAGAATCCTGTTTTTAAGGATTTGAGCATGACTGTTCTTGATTACATAAAAGAAGCTGCCGAAGTCGTACAGATGAACAACGGCAAAACATTGAGCGCATCACTCTTTTTGAAAGAATTCGGTTTTGAAGGAAAAATACAGCATTCAATGCTTTCAACTTTGAGCGGCGGTGAGCGCAAACGGGTTTTCCTTGTGCGGCTTTTGATTTCAAATCCGAACTTTCTGATTCTCGATGAGCCTACAAATGACTTTGATATCTTTACAATGAATATTCTTGAAGACTTTCTTCTTAATTACAAAGGCTGCCTGCTAATCGTAAGTCATGACCGTTATTTCATGGACAAAATCGCCGACACAATGTTCATAATGGAAGAAGATGGTTCGGTTTCAGGCTTTGTCGGAAAATGCAGTGAATATATTGAATATCTGACGGAAATGGAAAATGGAAAATTGAAAGCTGAAAATTCAAACGTTAGTTTAAAGACTGCAAAAGGGGAAAGTCTTCCCCTCGCACAAGCCGAAAATGCGTCTTGCGCTACCCCT
>NZ_JAZOUG010000296.1:0-29102 GCF_045657965.1 Treponema sp.
AAGGAAAAGATATGAAACTCCGAGCTGACCGCCATAGGTGATTGATGTGACATTGAGCGAGTGATTGTTTGCGGCTCCGAGATAATTTGTTGCTGCCGCACCGTATGCCTGAGCTTGTGCAGTCTGAGAGTTTGCTAGTGCAGTTGCTGCCGCTGTCGCTGCTGTTTTTGCCGCTCCTGCAAAAAGCAATGTCGTGGCGGAAGTGCCTTCGCTGTATTCAAGGGAGCCGCCGCCCGCATAAACGCCGAAATTTCCAAAAATTGCGAAATTTTTGTGCTTGTAAACAAAGTCTGCGTCCGGGTAAAACCAGACGGTTGTCTCGTCATTTGAGTAATAGTCGTTGATTCCAGAAGTAGAAAGGGTGTTGCCGGTTTTCATTTCGTTGCCATATTCTTTGAAAACAAACTGGTTTCCAGCTTCGACATAAAGACCGTCTGTCATAAAAGCAGTTCCTGCAACATTGTAGTAAGAAGCCTCCGGGCGGGTGTTTTCTGTGTTGCGGCTCGGGTTACGAAGATAGCCGGTGCTCATGTTTGTTTTGTTTTCGACACCGCTTGCAAAAAGAGCGGCTGCTGACATAATCGCAGAAATTGTTGTGACGACAGTCTTTTTCATTATTTTTAACTCCTTAAAATATTCTGACACTTTTTTAAAAAATGTCATATTGACATTTTAGAGATTTTTGTCGTTTCTGTAAAGACAGATTTATCTGAAAAAAAAGTTTGAACCCTTGTGTTTTTACTGTTAATTGTGCATTATCCTTCACATTATGAAAAAACTTTTATTAACACTTGCCGCAGGGGTTTTAATCCATCCTGCTTTTTCTTCAGAATTCAAAAACAATACAAACCTTACCTTTTCAGTTACTCCTATTGATAGGGATGAAACTGATGATGTTCAGTTTGGAGGTGCGTATTTTTTGGCTGAATCAACAATGAGTGACGATTATGTTACTTTAGGCGGAAAATTGTATTACAGACTTAATTCAACTGATTCAAAGGAAAATGAATCTCAAAAAGTTGAAATCAAGCGGGCTTATGCAAAAGTGCGTCCTTTCGGAAACAGGATTTTTGAAATCGCAGTCGGAAAGCTTTATTCATATTACCTTCCAGGCGGATATTTTTCCCTTACAGAAACTTATACCGGATCTGCCCGCTGGGGAAAAACTGGTATAGGAGTAAAATCAGAAGTTAACGGTTTTACTTTTGGACTTGCTCTCCCTGAAACAGAAAGCTATGTAGCTTTTAAAAAAGACTGGGGGCTTAACGCAAGCGTTTCCTATAATTTTTCCAGCCTTTCAAAGGAAGTTCCGCTTACTCTTGGTGCAAATGTTCTGTATTCTGCTGCAGGAAACGGAAATTCTGACGGAAGTTCAGACGGAAAAGCAGATGTAAATTCAGTTTCTGAAAAAGATTTTTCTGAGTGTTTTTCACTAGATTTTTCAAAAAAGAATTTTGGAATTTTTAAGAATTTTTCGGTTTTTATGGCTTTCAGTCATAATACTGTTCCTTATGTTTCAAGCTCTGTCTTTAAAACTGTTGCAAATTATTCAAACAAAGAGATGAAAAATTCAAATCTTTTCTCACTTGCATTCCGTCCGGCAATAGGAAGCGTAAAAATTACCAGCGAAAGTGAGGCAGGTCATTCTGTTGAAGGAAATATGGTTCCTTTTTATTCAGCTCTGCAGGTTTATTTTCCGGTCTATGGAATCCTGGCACTTAAACCGATGGCAGGATACTATGCTGCTTTTAATACCTGTGATTCTTCTAAATCTTTTGATACATGGGAATTTTATCCGCGCTTTATGCTGGAATTTGAAAAATGGACGGTTACAGCCGGCTGGGATATGTTCTACAAAGAAATTTCTGATAATGATTACCGCTGGCTTTGGACAGTCCCTGTTACGGCAAAACTCAAAATTGGAGAATAAGTTTTAGAAACTGATTTTCTGCTCATAATTGCAATATTTTCTTCGATACGTTAAACTTTTCAATGATTTTGGGTGCCGGCATAACAGTTCTGACTGGGGGCGGGCTTAATTGGGAATCAGGTGAAAATCCTGAACAGTGCCGCTACTGTGATGCGAAAGCAGAGTCAGACACTAGCCCTAAATTAATATAAAAAGTCTTCTTCGAGACAAAGGAGTTTTTAAATGAACAAATGTTCAAAAATGGCCGCACTTGCTCTTGGCGCAGGTGTTCTTTTCGCTTCAGTTTTCACATCTTGTCACAAAGTTTCAAATGACAAGGAAATTCTGGTTGTAAGCTTTGGTACAAGCTACAATTCTTCACGCGACCTTACAATCGGCGGAATCGAAAATGCAATTGCAAAAGCTAATCCTGATTACAAAGTCGCACGCGCTTTTACCGCAGACACAATCATCAATATTCTTAAAGAACGCGAAAATCTTTCAATCGACAATGTAGACGAAGCTCTTGAGCGTGCTTCAAACGAAGGAATTAAAACTCTCGTTGTTCAGCCGACTCACCTTATGAACGGTTTTGAATACACAGATTTGCAGAAAACACTTGCAAAATACGAAAGCAAATTCGATAAGGTTGTTCTTTCTAAGCCGCTTCTTTCTTCTGATGAAGATTTCTCTGCCGTGGCAGATGCAATCGCTGCAAAAACAAAGCAGTTCGATAACGGCGAAACAGCAGTCTGCTTTATGGGTCACGGAACAGAAGCTGAATCAAATGCAGTTTATGCAAAAATGCAGGAAGTTCTTTCTTCTAAAGGCTTCGCAAATTATTACATTGGTACTGTAGAAGCAACTCCAAGTGTAGAAGATGTACTTAAAGCAGTTCAGGAAAAAGGTTCTTACAAAAAAGTAGTTCTCCTTCCTCTCATGGTAGTTGCAGGAGACCATGCAAACAATGACATGGCTGGCGACGAAGATGATTCATGGAAATCTATCTTTAAGGCAGCAGGCTTTGAAGTTGAGTGCGTACTCGAAGGTCTTGGTCAGGACGAAACAATTCAGCAGATTTACGTTGCTCACACAAAAGCAGCAATCGAATCACTGTAATCTGCATATAGGATTCCCCCATGCGAAAATCAGTTTTCTTGGCTTTTATTTTTCAATTTTCAATTTTTAATTTTCAATTTGCTTTTTCTCAGGTGGCTTCCGGAGATGAAGTGATTGCTCCAAAAAAAGTCGGTACAGAAGAAATGCTTCCGGTCTTTGCAGAAGACATTTCTGCCGGAGAATATTCTGTTGAAGTAGAATCAAGTTCTTCCATGTTCAGAATTGCAGAAGCAAAACTTTTTGTAACCGAAGACGAAAATGGTGCAAAGTCGATGAAAGCTCATCTTACGATGGGGGGAAAGTCTTACACAAAGCTGTTTGCAGGAACTGCTTTAGAGGCAAGTGACTCTAACGGGAAAGGGGAAATCCTTCCTTTTGAAAACGAAAAGGGTGCTGTCTGTTTTGAGTTTCCTGTAACGGCTTTAAACAAAGCTGTCAAATGTGCCGCATTCAGCAAAAATAAACTAAAATGGTATGACCGCGACATTCTTTTTAACGCTTCAAGCCTTCCGGAAGAGTTTTTAACGGTTACTGCTGTAAAACAGCAGGAATCTTCCCTTAAAGACGGCTCTTATTTGATTAATGTAAAACTTTCTGGAGGAAGCGGCAAAGCACAGGTTAAAAGTCCTGCAAAAATCACTGTAAAAAACGGACTTGCACAGGCTGAAATTGAGTGGTCAAGTGCAAATTACGATTACATGAAAGTAAACCGGCAGCGTTTTGATGCTGATTCAATAATTCTTGAAAAAGGCGGAAACTCAACATTTTATATTCCGGTTAATGCTTTTAATAAAAAAATACCTGTTTTTGCGGACACTCTAGCAATGAGTAAGCCGCACGAAATTCTTTACTATCTTGAATTTGACGAATCTTCTGCAAAAAAAGCTGGCTCCATTTCTAAATCTGATATAATCCTGCTGGTCTGGGCAGCTCTTGTTATTCTGAGCGTAGTTTTTGTCCGCTTCAAAATGACCGGAAAGAAAAAATAATTTCAAAATGAAACAGAAATTTTCTTTCATTTTTTTAACTGCTTTTGTTCTTCTTTCAGGTGCCTTTTTATCCTGTGCAAAGAAGATTCAGAAACAGTCTCTCCCGGAACTTGAAGGGCTTACTTATTCACATACGCTTGAAACAAAGTATGCAAAAGCCTTTCGTGCGGATTTTTATGGAGAATCTGCCATTCTTCTTACAGTTTCTGATAGTGACAGATATTTACTTGTTCCTGAAAGCCAGGAAGTTTCTCAAAATCTTCCCGCAGATATTAAAATCATAAATTATCCCGTTCAAAACACTTATCTTGCAGCAACTTCGGCAATGTCCTTTTTTGCCAGGCTTAATTCTCTTGATTTACTGAAGTTTTCTTCGATTAAAAAAAAAGACTGGTATATTGATGATGCTGTTACTGCCATGCAAAACGGTTCAATAATTTATGCCGGTAAATACAATGCACCGGACTTCGAACTTCTTATTGATAAAAAATGTCCGCTTGCCATTGAATCTACGATGATTTATCATTCACCTCAAATTTCAGAAAAGCTTGAAGCACTTGGAATTACGGTTTTTGTCGATAAATCAAGTTATGAAGAACATCCTTTAGGCCGCCTTGAATGGATTAAAGTTTACGGCCTTCTGTCAGGGAAATTACCTGAAGCCGAAGATTTTTTTGATAAACAGATACAGTCACTGCCGGATAAAAAAAATAAATCAACACATTCACGCCCTCTGGCTGCCTTTTTTTATGTTACTCCGTCCGGCATGGTTGTAATCCGAGGAAGTGATGATTATATCGTAAAAATGATGGAAATGGCGGGTGCTTCTTATGTTTTTTCGGATATAAAAAAAAGCCGCAGTCCTTCGATTCAGATTTCAATAGAACAGTTTTATGCAAAAGCGGCTGAAGCAGATATTCTGATTTACAATTCATCAATTGACAATACAATCCGCTCAAAGCAGGATTTGATTATAAAAAATCCGCTTTTTGCTGATTTTAAGGCAGTAAAAACCAACAAAGTCTGGGTGACAGGCAGTTATATTTATCAGGCAACAGACAAAATCGGAGAAATTATTCTAGATTTACAGAACATCATGGAAGATAAAACCGATGAACTGGAATTTTTAAAAAATCTGGAATAGCATGTAATTATGTTAAAACAAAGCCGTACGCTGCTGATTTTTGTGATATTTTCATTTCTTCTTCTGTTTTTTTCAGGACTTTCGCTCTGCTGTGGTTCTGTTCCGATTCAATTAAAATCGATTTTCAAAATTCTTTCCGGAAGCGGTTCATATTCTTTGCAGGAAGCAAATATCGTTTTTCAAATCCGGCTTCCCCGCATGATTATGGCAGCAGTTCTGGGCGGCGCTCTTTCACTTTCCGGCTTTCTGCTTCAGACTTATTTTCAAAATCCAATAGCAGGTCCTTTTGTTTTAGGAATTTCTTCCGGCGCCAAAATGACCGTTGCAATGACGATGATTTTCTTTCTTCAGAAAAATATTGTACTCAGCTCTTTTTCATTAGTTTTTGCGGCTTTTGCAGGCTCCCTTCTTTCTACAGGTTTTATTCTGCTTGTTTCTAAGAAAATCAGTCACATCGGCTCACTTTTAGTAGCAGGAATTATGATTGGTTATATCACTTCTGCTGTAACTGATTTTTTTATTACTTTTGCACAGGACTCAGATATTGTTAATCTTCACAACTGGAGCAAAGGAAGTTTTGCAGGCTTTTCTTTATCTGACTGTGCTGTATCTGTTTTAATAATTTTTGTCACTGTTTTTCTGGTATTTCTGCTGGCTAAACCAATCGGGGCTTACCAGCTTGGTGAAACTTATGCCAGAACAATGGGTGTAAATACAAAAATCTTCCGGCCTTTACTGATTCTGCTTTCCAGTGTGCTTTCTGCCTGTGTTACTTCCTTTGCAGGTCCAGTTTCCTTTGTCGGAATAGCAGTTCCTTTTTTAGTAAAACAGCTTTTTAAAACTTCAAAACCGCTTGTTATTATTCCGGCTTCGTTTTTAGGAGGAACGGTATTCTGTCTTATCTGCGATTTAATTGCGCGCAGCATTTTTTCTCCGCTTGAGATGAGTATAAGCACCGTGACTTCAATTTTTGGTGCCCCTGTTGTGATTTTTATGCTGATAAAGCGAAAAAGATAATTTTTGCAATTTTTAAGATTATGTTATATAATAAGTGTTTAGAAAGGATTTTTTAAATTGAAGATAAAACGGCTTAAAATAACATCCTATTTTTTAATGGCATTAGTTCTCGTTGCTGCAGCTTCAGTTTCTTTATTCTGGTTTGAAAAGGCTGTAAACGGCACTGTATCTGAAAGTTCAAGAAATTTCCTTAAAGAAACAGGTTCTCTTTATGCCGGTACATTTCGTGTAAAATTAAATGACCAGCTTTTTATGCTTGAATCTCAGGCACGTTATTTTCAGAACATCAACATGGATGATTATAATGCCGTAAAAGCTACTATTATATCTACAAAGGGAGTAGGAGAATTTAAGCGGATTGCAGTTGCAAACTCCAGCGGCATGACCATCAACTATGACGGAAAATCTTCCGGCAACATTTTAATGAAAGACTATTTCAAAAATGCAATGAAAGGCCGCCCTCAGATTTCGTCAAAAATTTCAGTCGATGAAGACGGCGAAAAAGTTCTTACACTTGCGGTTCCGATTTTTCAAAATGAAAAAATAGTCGGTGTTATCACGGGTACTTTTGCTTATTCTGTCCTTGATGATATTTTTTCTGTTGATACATTTGACGGTGAAGGTTATTCAATCCTTTCAAATAAAGACGGTTCTATTCTGGTTGCAACAAAAAGTCCTAACCGTCTTTGCTTTGTTGATAACTGGTTTGATTTTTTTACTGATAACAAATCCATTTCCATTTCACAGGTAAGTGCAATTTATAACGATGTTCAGTCAAACCGAACAGGAGTCTTCAGCTTTTCTTTGAATGATGAAAGCCGGATTGTAGTTTATACGCCGGTTGGAATGAATGACTGGTATGTCGTTTCAAGTGTAACGGCAGACTATGTTCTTTCCCAGCAGTCAAAAATTACACGCATAACACTTACTCTCATTTTAATAATGCTTGCAATTTTTGTAATTATTGCGGTCTTTATTTCAAGGCTTGTCATTCAAAAAGCCCGGATTGAACGTGATAATTCCCGTTATGCAATAAATTCTGAAAATTCTCAGACATTAATCTATGAATATGATTTTGAACATAAAGTTATAGAGTTTACAGGCAATACAGTTTTCTTATTCGGTGAAAATTTAAAACAGCTTCCCCTTTCTGATTTTGACAGAATTTCTTCTAAAATTCATGAAACAGAAAATGATTTACTTAAACGGCTTACCGGATCAATTATGGCCGGTAAAAATTCTTACAGTACAGAACTGCGTCTTTTAAACTCAGAAAATGAATATGTCTGGTACCGTCTTTCTGGAACTGTAATTTATGATAAAGAAAATCAGAATCCGCTGAAATTCATTGGAAATATTGTTAATGTTAATGCACAGGTTGTACATGAGCAGGAATTAAAGATTCAGGCAGAAACGGATTTACTTTCAGGGCTTCTTAATAAAGTCTACATGGAAAAATCTGTTTCTGAATATATTTCTAAAAACGAAAAATCAACTATAGGTGCGCTGTATATAATAGATCTTGATAATTTCAAACAGGTAAATGATAAACTCGGTCATTCATTTGGGGACCAGGCAATCTGTGATACGGCAAATAAGCTTTCACTTGTATTTTCAGAAAAAGACTTTATCGGACGAATCGGTGGTGATGAATTCTGTGTATTTTTGTGCCTGAAAAACACCGTAAAAAATGCAAAAGCTATTGTTGAAGAAAAGGCCCGTATTTTAAAAGATATTCTTGCAGAAGATTATTCAAACGGAGAATGTTCAGTTCTCATTACTCCAAGTATAGGAATTTCGCTTTTCCCGGAACAGGAAAAATCTTTCAAAAATCTGTTTAAAAAATCTGATATCGCTTTGTATAATGTAAAGAATTCCGGCAAAAATAATTTCGCCATATATTCTGAAGAAATGGGAACAAAGGGGGAATCTGTCTATGAATAAGTTAAAATTCATTTTTTTGTGTGCATTACCGCTGCTTTTTGCTTCGTGCAATAAAAAGGCCGAAACAAAAGCGGAACCACAAACTGAAAACACTGCAAAAGAACTTTCTGCAGCAATTTCTCTTGGTTTTTCAACAAATCTTGAAGATCCGCGTGGAAAGGCATCGCTTCTTTTTAAAGAGGAAGTCGAAAAAAATTCTAATGGAAGAATTAAAATTGAGCTTTACCCAGACGGAAAACTCGGCGGAGACGGTGAATTAATCGAGGGCGTTATTAACGGAAAGGTTGATATGACTGTTTCAAGTGCCGGAAATTTTGCGGTTTATGCTACAAAACTTGGAATTTCAGCAATGCCGTTCCTTTTTTCAAATTTTGATGAAGCCTGGGCTTTCATGGACGGGGATTTAGTCAGCGAGGTTAATAAAACTCTTGAAGAATTCGGAATTATTGTTCTTTCTCATTACGATAATGGTTTCAGATGCGTTACAACAACAAACAGAAATGTAAAATCAGTTGCTGACATGAAGGGTCTTAATATCCGGACTCCGCCAAATCAAATCGTAATGGAAACAATGTCTGCCTTAGGAGCTTCTCCAAAGCCGTATCCGTTTAATGAACTCAAAAAAGCTCTCAAAGAAGGTCTTTTTGATTCTCAGGAAAACCCTATTCCAGTTATATACAACAGTAAGCTTTATGAAGAGCAGAAGTATCTTTCTATAACAAATCACAGCTATGATGCAATGCCGCTTGTAATCAGAAAAGATTTATGGAATGAATTTTCTGATAACGATAAACAGATTTTACTTGATGCTGCAAAAAAAGCTCAGGATTATGACCGCCAGCTTGTAAAAGAGCAGACTGAATCTTATGTTTCTAAACTGAGTGAAGCGGGAATGGTTGTAACTTCTCCAGATTTGAAAGAATTTAAGAAAGCTACAGCCAGTGTTATGGATGTTTTTACCAATATTTATGGTGAAGAACTTTTGCAGAAAATGAAAGCAGCTGCTGCAAAGTAAAAAATCCTGCTCACAATGGAATTTTCCTCAAAATTTTTTGAAAACAGACAATGTAAATTTTTCCCCTGCCATAATCTGCAGGGGGATTTTAACTGTCTGTTTTGTTATTGTCCTTTATATACACGCGAAGTCTGCCCTGGAAATCCTTCTTTCATTAAAAAAGAAAACGGAACTCTTGTAAAACGCTGCACGGACTGCACATTTCCGCATAAACCCGAAAATTATGAGCGGATTATGAATCTTTTGCGGGCTGCCAGAAATGAAATTGATTTTACTGAATATCACCATGGAGGAGAAATTTTTTCTGATATTAAATATGATTTTTCTGTAAATACAAATCCCTTAGGACTTTCTGAGACTGTAAAAAATGCACTTCAGTCTTCGTTTTTAGAATTTGAGCGTTATCCGGATCAGAATTGCACGCTTCTTCGTGAAAATCTTTCAGAACGGGAAGGAATTCAGAAAAAAAATATTGTTTTTGGAAACGGGGCCAGTGAGTTGATTTCACTTGCTGTGCATGCGATTATGCCGAAAAGTGCTTTAATCATTGAACCTGCTTTTTACGGATATGAAAAAGCGTTGAAAATTTGTTATTCAAAAATCAACAGGCATGTTCTTACGGAGGAAGATGATTTTATTTTAGGTGAAGATATATTTGATTCAATCAGAAATGTAAAACCTGACATGATTTTTCTCTGCACTCCAGATAATCCAACCGGAAGAATGGCTGATTTTTCTATTCTTAAAAAACTGATTGAATACTGCGAAAAAAGTGAAATTTTTCTATTTGTTGATGAATGTTTTATTGATTTTACAGAGAAAAAAGGTGAATCAGCTTTAAGGTTTATTGATAAAAATCCGCATTTAATAGTTTTGAATGCCTTTACAAAAATTTATGCAATGGCAGGCCTTAGACTTGGTTATATTGTCACATCTAACGAATCTCTTCTGCAGAAAATAAATTTTATAAAACCGGAATGGAATGTTTCAAAGGCGGCACAGACGGCAGGAATTGCTGCCTTAAGTGATTCAAATTCCGGTTATCTGAGTGAAACCAGAAATCTTATTAAAAAGGAGAGGGAATATCTTTCTGAAAATCTAAAAAAATCAGGTTTTAAAGTATTTAAAAGTGATGCTAATTTCGTTTTATTCAAAGATATTTACTGCAAGACTCAAAAACTGGATGACTTTCTTTTACAAAGGGACATTCTTATACGTAACTGTTCTAATTTTACAGGACTTACAGATAAGTTTTACAGGATTGCAGTCAGAAACCATGAAGAAAATGAAAAATTAATTGACCATTTAAAAAATTATAAAAATTAAAAATTATGGATGCAAAAGATTTTATTCAGAAAACACTTTCAGAAATTTCTCCGGTAAATCAGGAACCTGTAAAGGAAGCAGAAAAATACCAGTCTAATCTTGCAATGCCGCCTGGAAGTATGGGAGAACTTTTAAAAATAGGGCAGAAACTTGCCGGAATTACAGGAAAACTGCACAATTCGCTTGTTAAAAAACGGATTATAGTTCTTTGTGCTGATAACGGAGTTGTTCAGGAAGGGGTTTCTTCGGCACCTCAGAGCGTTACGGCAAGTCAGGCTGTAAATATGACAAAACACCTCACAGGGATGAGCTGTCTTGCGGCTCATTTTAATAATGAAATTCAGGTTGTTGATGTCGGAATAAAGTGTGATTATGACTGTCCGGAAATTTTAAACAGAAAAATCAGGAAAGGCACTGATTCAATTTTACATGGAAGGGCAATGTCTTTAGAGGAAGCTGAACAGGCAGTAAAAACAGGTATTGAACTTGCTGATATGGCCGCAGAGGATAAAGTAAATGTGGCAGGTGTCGGGGAGATGGGAATTGGAAACACCACAACTTCAACGGCAGTTCTTTCGGTTTTAACACAAACTTCTCCGGAAAAAATTACCGGACGAGGCGGCTGTATTACGGATAAAATGCTGGCTCATAAAAAGGAAGTCATTGAAAAGGCAATTAAAAAAAATAAGCCGGATTCTTCTGATGTAATAGATGTACTTTCATGTGTCGGCGGTTTTGATCTTGCTGCAATGTGCGGAGTTTTTCTTGGCTGTGCAAAAAACAGGATTCCGGTTGTTATTGACGGTTATATTTCAGTTGTAGCAGCTTTATGTGCTTTCAGATTAAACAAAAATGTACGTGATTATCTTTTTGCGTCGCATGTATCCGAAGAAAAGGGATACAAAATTGCCATAGAAGAACTTTCTTTAGTTCCATATCTGAATCTTGGAATGAGGCTTGGAGAAGGAAGCGGCTGTCCCTTGGCCTTTGAAATAATGGATTCTTCCTGTGTAATTATGAATGACATGGCAAGTTTTGAAAAAGCCAGGATTAATGACAGTTATCTGGAAGAGCTGAGGACACAAAAATGATTGTTCTGGTAACCGGCGGCTGTAAAAACGGAAAATCTTCTTATGCGCAGGAACTGGCCTGTGAACTTGCAGAAAAATATTCGTATTTAACCGGTAAAAAGGCTGAGCCTGTTTATTTTGCAACAATGATTGCCTGTGACAGTGAAGATGAGCTTCGCATAAAAAAACACCGTGAAGACCGTAAAGATTTAGGTTTTGAAACAGTTGAATGCGGCAGAAATATTGAAAAAGAAGCCGTTAAATTAAAAGAAGGCAGTGTTGTACTCTTTGACAGCCTAACTGCTCTTACGGCAAATGAAATGTTCTGTAAAGAAAGTGATTTTGAAAGTGACGGGCCATTTCAGAATCAGTCCGGCTTTCTGTCAGAAATTACCGGAAAAATTCAGAAAGAACTTGAAATCCTTATGAGGTATGCCTCTTCCGTGATTTTTGTAAGTGATACAATCTTTAATGACGGAAAAATTTATGATAAAACAACAGAGCTGTACAGGAAAATTCTTGCTGATGTTGAAAAATTTGTTGCAGAAAAAAGTGACAGGGTGGTTGAAATGGTTTCTAAGCAGAAAATTGAACATAGAGATGTTAAAAAAGAAAAACTGAAGCCTTCTGCCTTTACGCTCCAGCTTGTATGCGGCGGTGCTTATCAGGGAAAAACTGAATGGGTGAAATCTCAATTTGCACTTTCTGATGGTGATATTTGTGTGTGTTCAGAAAAAAGTCTGCCTGATTTTTCAAAAAAATGCATTTCACATTACGAAAATTATGCTGCGTATTGTCTTAAAAATGGAATTGAGATAAAGACAGATTTTTCTGATACAAGTGTAAAGATAATTATCTGTGATGATATTTTTTGCGGAGTTGTGCCTGTTGATTCTTTTCAAAGAAAACTGCGTGAAATTACAGGCATTGCCCTTCAAAAAATCGCTCAAAATGCTATAGTAACAAGAGTCTTTTGCGGAATTGCAGGGAGGATAAAATAAATTATTTTAAATATTGCACCTTCAGAAATTGAAAAAACAAGTTTCTCAATTATTGAAAAAGAACTTACAGAGCAGAATATTGTGCTTGAAGCTGAACTTGCCCCTGTAATCAAGCGTGTTATTCATACAACAGCTGATTTTGAATATGTTAAAACCCTCAAATTTTCAGATGGAGTTATAAACATCATAAAGAATGCCCTTAAAAACGGAGCGGACATAATAACAGACACAAATATGGCAAAAGCCGGAATTAATAAAAAAAGTCTCGCAAAGTACGGAGGGGAAGTTCACTGTTTTATGGCAGATGACGATGTTGCTACTGAAGCTAAAGAGAAAAATCTGACCCGTGCTGCTGTAAGTATGCAGAAAGCTTCTGAAATTGAAAAGCCGCTGGTTTTTGCTGTCGGAAATGCCCCAACTGCTCTTTTTGAATTATGTTCCCTTATCGAAAAAGGTTATAAGCCAGTTGCTGTAATTGGTGTTCCTGTTGGTTTTGTTAATGTTGTAGCTGCAAAAGAAATGATTATGAAAGCCGGAGTGCCTTTTATTGTAAATCAGGGCAGAAAAGGCGGAAGTAATGTGGCGGCTGCAATCTGTAATGCCCTTTTATATAATTTAAATGATTAAAAAAAGCAATTTAAAAAAATCTTTTTTCCTTCTCAAAAAAACGGATGAACCGGATTTTGGATTTACAACAGGTACCTGTGCCCAGGCTGCAAGTATAGCATCGGCAAGAATGTTATTAACTCAGAAAATTGTTGAATATGTAATTTTAACAACTCCTAAAGGGATTAAAATCTGTATTGAAATTGAAAATCAGTTTATAACAGAAGATTATGCTTCCTGTTCTGTTCAAAAGTACAGCGGTACAGATCCTGATGTTACAAATGGCATAGATATTTTTTCTAAAGTAACCAGAATTTCACAAAATATGGTAACAGATTTTTGCTTTACCGAAAAAGATTTTTCAGAAGTTATAAAGATAAAAGGCGGTAAAGGAGTCGGAAAAGTAACCTTACCGGGTTTAGATCAGAAACCAGGCGAATATGCAATTAATTCTGTTCCCCGGAAAATGATTTTAGAGAGTGTGAAAAACGAACTTATCAAAAACGGCCGGTCTTTTCCGCTTGAAATAGAAATATCAATTCCAAAAGGTGAAGAGCTTGCTTCTAAGACCTTTAATCCAAAGCTTGGAATTACCGGCGGTATTTCAGTTTTAGGAACAAGCGGAATTGTTGAACCGATGAGCGATCAGGCTTTACTGGATACAATTCAGGTTGAAATGAATGTGCGAAAGGCTCAAAATAATGACACATTACTCATGGTGCCCGGCAATTATGGCTGTGAATTTCTTCAGAAGGAGTTTTCTATTTCGTTAGATGCGGCAGTTCACTGTTCAAATTTTGTCTATGATGCAGTCCAAATGGCTGTTAAGACAGGTTTTAAAAGAATAATATTCTGCGGGCACATTGGAAAGCTAATAAAAGTTGCAGGCGGCAGAAAGAATACCCATTCTAAATATGGAGACGGACGTTCTGAAATATTTCTGGAAACAGCAAAAAAATACCTTTGTGAATCAGATTATTTTTGCATTGAAAATCAGATAAAAACATGTATTTCAACTGAACAGATGATAAATATTCTGGACTCTTATCAGGAAGCTGCTGCTTGTAAAAATGCTATAATGCAGGCAATAGCTGATAAAATTCAGAAGCAGATGATTGAATGGAGTGAAAATCAGCTTGAAGTTGAAGTTATTTTGTTCACAAAAGAGCACGGACTTCTTGCAAAAACCCAAAATCTTAGGTTAGAATAGATTTATGTCAAAAAAAACTGAACAGATATACAAGGCAATTTCTTCTCTTGAAGATTTACAGAATCAGATTTCAATTATTAATCAGATTGCTAAAGGGCAGGGAAGGGAAGATGAACAGGCCCATCATCTTCAGAATATTGAATTTGAAATGGCTCAGCAGTTAAAGTCCCTCAGGTTCTGGATTTCATCACTTTATTCTTACAATGGAAAATCTACAAGCCGTGCAAAACAGGCTGCAAGCAAAGAAAATGGTAAAAAAGGGGGCCGCCCTCCAAAAGAAATCACTATGATGAAAAAGCGTCGTGAAGAACTTGATTTACTCATTGAAGAAGCTCAGCGTGAAAAAATTGTTACAACTGATTTTGAAAAAGAAGAAAAGCTGATTCAGGAAATAGCAGAGTATGAAAATGAAAAGGAAGAAATTACCAGAAAACTTCAGGATTGGGATAAAATAAAAAAATCATCAGCACTCTTTGCGGAATAGTAGATTCGAACTACTGACCCCCACGATGTCAACGTGATGCTCTAACCAACTGAGCTAACCCCGCAGACAGTGCTGATGATGAAAAAGATAATATCAAAATTACTGATTTTTTGTCAAGGGTTCAATATGCAGATTCATATCATCACATTTACAGAAGCAGGATTTTCTCTGGCACAGAGGATTCAAAAGCTGATTCAGTGTGCTTCCATAACAAAAAAAAATTCAGTTTCACTTTCTGACTGGGTTAAATCTTACTTCCATAAAGGAAATGCGCTTGTTTTTATCGGGGCGGCTGGAATTGCAGTGCGTGCGATTGCTCCGTTTGTTCGTGACAAAACAACTGATCCTGCAGTTCTTGTTTTGGATGAAAAAGGCAGTTTTGTAATTCCGGTCCTTTCCGGTCATATCGGTGGTGCTAATGAACTTGCGAAAAAAATTGCCTGCTTAACCGGAGCTGTTCCTGTAATAACGACTGCAAGTGATGTAAATAATTTAACTGCAATTGATGAATTTGCAGCGAAAAATAATTTTTTAATCAATGACATGAAGAAGGCAAGGGAATTTGCCGCAAAAAAACTGGAACTTCATTATTGTGATGATTCTGATTCGGACGGTAAATATAAAGAATTTCCGAAGTTTTCTGTTTCGATATATATAAAAAATGACATGCTTAATTTAATTCCACGCTGTGTTGTACTTGGAATTGGCTGTAAAAAAGGTAAATCTGCAGAAGAACTAAAATCTTTTGTCTGTGAAATGCTTGAAGAATATAAAATTGACCGGCGCGCTGTAGAAAAAATTGCTTCAATTGATTTAAAAAAAGATGAAAAGGCGCTTCTTTCGCTTTCTAAAGAATTTGCCTGCCAGTTTGAAACCTTTTCCTGTGAGGAATTAAATAAGATTTCACAGAATGTAAGCCATTCAGATTTTGTTTCTGAAGTTACAGGTACGGACAATGTATGTGAACGCTCTGTTTTTGCTGCAGGGGCGGAAAAAATAATTATTCATAAAACTGTAAAAAATGGTATGACATTTGCAGCAGGTATCCGTAAAATAGAACTGAAATTTCCGGAAGATTTAAAAAAAGCCGTATCAGTTGATTAATTGATACGGCTTTATATGTGTTTTAAAAGTTAAAAAAAGCAGATCTTACTTGCGTTTCAAATACTTAACGCTGTCAAGGGCTACAGCTGCAATAATAATTAAGCCTTTGAATACGAACTGGAGGTTTGTGTCAATACCAAGGAAGGTAAGGCAGTATGTAAGGCTTGTAAAGATGATTACACCAATTACAGCACCGCCGATTTTTCCGATACCGCCGTTGAATGAAATACCGCCGACTACACAGGCAGCGATTGCATCAAGTTCGTAGCCCTGACCGGTACCAGCCGAAGCGTTTGCTTTAAAGGCTTCAAGGAAAGCACCGCATCCGTAGAAAACGCCTGCCATAATAAATACGCCCATTGTTACCCAGAATACGCTGATTCCGGAAACGCTTGCAGCCTCAGCATTGCCGCCTACAGCATACATATTCTTTCCGAATGTGGTTTTATTCCAGATAAACCAGGCTGCAGCGATTGCGATAACAGCCGGAATAATGAGCTTAGGGAAGGTGATTAAGTCCCCGCCTAATGTCCCCAAAACCCAGCGTCCGCCAATCATGTCTTTTACATGTGAGTCGATTGAACCTACAGGAGTACCGCTGGTTCCGAAGAACAAAAGACCGTAAATAATCAGCTGAGTTGCAAGTGTTGAAATGAACGGATGAATCTTGAGTTTTGCGCTGAATACGCCTGCAAAAGCTGAGAAAGCCACGCAGAGGAAGATTGAAAGGAAGAGTGCCATTGCAAGGCGGATAAACATTGCAGTACCGGTGAAATCCCATGGTCCTAAGCCGAACACAGTAACAATGTTCTGCCCCGGGTGCAGGATAAGGCCTGTAACGACAGCACCCATAGCAACCATTCGTCCGACGCTCAAATCGGTACCGGCTAAAAGGATAAGGCCTGCAACGCCCAGAGCATAGAACATTCGTACAGATGACTGTTCAAGAATCGTAAAAATGTTTGGCAGAGAAAGAAGGTTTCCGCTTCCTGAAAGAGGAGCAAGAATGATACAGACAATAAAGAATACTAAAATTGCAAGATAAAGGCCGTTGTCAAGAAGGAATTTTGACATCTTGAATTTGTTGATGTAGTTCTGAACGGAAAGTGTAAAATCTTCCCTGAAGTTTGTCTGACCGTTACGGAGTGCACGGTTTTTTTGAACGTAATCAACATAAGCCTGATTTTTAACAGCCTTTGCTGCATCGACGCTAGACGTAAATTTGTTTTTTGCATCGAAGAGGGCAGATTTGTGCTCGTATTCTGCAACACGTAAATCTTCCTTGCAGTCTTCGTTGTCTTTTGCGCTGGTTTTTCCGGCATACGAAGCAACAATCTGTTTTTTGCGTGCGAGGGTTTCTTCTTCGATTTTTGCAATCTTTGCTTCATAACCGCTTTTAAGATTTGCGATTATTTCGTTCTGTTCAGAGTTTACCCGTGCAATTTCTGTCTTTGAAAGTTCGTTATTGCGGGCAACTGCTTTTTTAACGAGTTCTGCAATTTCTGCCTTATTCTGTGCAGCAACGCCTTTTGCAGTTTCGATTTTTGCGTTGTTCGACGAAATAAGATTTGCTCTTTCTTCCTGAGAAAGCAGCTTATTTCTTTTTGCAGCGGCATTTTCCTGTTTGAGGGAAGAAATGAGGTTTACGCCGTCTTTGCGCAGTTCGGCAAGACGCTGTGAATATTCATTAAGTTCTTTGTCTTCCATAGGTACTCCTTTACAGATACATTGCAGAAAGCTTTAACAATGCTTCCTGGTCTGTTGTTTTTGTGTCTACGATTCCGGCAAGACGGTGATTCGACATGACGGCGATCCGGTTAGTAATGCCTAAGATTTCAGGCATTTCACTTGAAACGACGATGATTGTCTTTCCCTCTTTTGCCATACTGATAATCAGCTGGTAAATTTCGTATTTTGCTCCGACATCGATACCGCGTGTAGGTTCGTCAAGCAGAAAAACGTCCGGATTGCGCTCCATCCATTTTCCGATGATAACTTTCTGCTGATTTCCGCCGGAAAGAGAGGTGATAAGTTCATCGGCAGAAACGCACTTTGTGTGCATCTGTTTGATTTCACGGTCAGCCGCTTCAGCCATTTTGCGTTCAGAAAGAATTCCGCCGGTTTTATAGCTTTCGAGGTTTGTGATAACCGTGTTGAACTTGATTGTGTCTTTTCCGAACATACCGTTGAGTTTGCGCTCTTCGGTAACTAAAGCAAAACCATGATCCATAGCATCTTTACTGTTTGCAAAGTGCAGTTTTTTGCCGTCGTATGAAATTGTTCCTGTAGAAATTGTGCGTACTCCGAAAAGTGATTCGAGCAGTTCGCTTCGTCCGGCTCCTACAAGACCGTAAAGTCCGAAAATTTCACCTTTTTTGACTTTAAAGGAAATGTTTTCAAGATGCGGCTCGTATTTTGTAGAAAGATTATTGACTTCAAGGCAGTAATCACCCGGAACATTGTCAACATCGGGGAAACGGTTATCCAGCGAACGGCCTACCATTGCGGTAATAAGCTCGCCCATTTCCGTTTCTTTTGATGTTTTCTGCATAATCATTTTACCGTCACGAAGAACGGCAACTTCGTCGCATACCTGGAAGATTTCGTCCATTTTATGCGAAATATAGACAAACGAAACTCCTTTTTTCTTTAAATCACGGACGATTTGAAAGAGTTTCTGAACTTCATTTTCTGTTAAAGAAGATGTCGGTTCATCAAGAACGATAATTTTTGCATCATAAGAAACTGCTTTTGCAATTTCGACCATTTGACGCTGACTTACCGACATATTGCGCATGATTGTGCGCGGGTTTACGTTCATATTGAGGGAAGCAAAAAGATTGATGCTGTCTTTGAGCATTTTTGCTTCATCTATAACGCCGAATTTTTTTGGATAACGGCCAAGATAAAGATTGTCTGCTACAGAACGGTCAAGACACTGGTTTAATTCCTGATGAACCATAGCAACACCGCTTTCGAGAGCTTCCTTAGGGTTTTTAAAATTAACAGGCTTTCCGCATAAAAGGAACTGACCTTCATCTTTGGCATAAATGCCGAAAAGACACTTCATCATGGTTGATTTGCCTGCACCGTTTTCACCCATTAAACCGAGCACGGAACCTTCACCGACAGTGAGGTTGATTCCATCGAGAACCTTGTTCTTTCCGAACGATTTTGAAAGGTTTTTTATTTGTAAAACAAGTTCGCCCATAGATTTCCTTGATTAGTTAAAAAAATCCCCACACGAATGTGGGGACAAACGATATTTAAGTTCTAGTACTTGAGTTTATCTGTGTAGTCGCGTCCAGAATTTGTCTTAACCATGTTGATTGCAAATGCATCGTAGTTTCCGAAGTTTGTGAACTTATCGAGACAGCTTGATTCGTTCTGACCGTCACCCTGAACTACAGTGAGTTTAATGCCAAGCAATGGAGCATAGTAGTTAAGAGCAGGAAGATATGAAGAAGAAAGGAAGTTATCAGCAGAGTTGTAGATTGTAAGAAGAACTTTCTTTTCTGGAGCTTCAGACGGTTTAATGCCTTTGTCGCGGGTTCCAGCTGTATAAAGCTGCCAGTTAGATGCATTTACACCTGTGTTCTGAGCAAGGAGAGCCTTTGTTTCAGGAACGTAGTCAACAGCAGCTGTAATCTGGTTTCCGTAAACATCCGGCTTTGTAATGCCGTTTGTAACGATTTCTTCGCCTGTAAGACCATCAAGAAGGTTTCTGAGAACCTGAAGAGTTGCTGTGGCCTGTGCATCTACGTTCTGAGATACTGTTCCAGTAAGCTTGCCTGCACCAATTGCTTCGATTGCGTCTGCGTTAGCATCATAACCGAAGATTGGAACTCCTGCAGGGTAGTTAGAAGCCTGAAGACAGCCCATTGCCATGCCGTCATTGTTTGAAACTACCATATCGATTGCAGTTCCGAATTTTGTAGCCCAGCCGCCCATTGCTTCTGTTGCTGCGTTTGCATTCCAGGTAGAACCGTCTGTACCTGTCATAGCTTTGCCTTCAAGCTCGACAACTTTGAATTCTTTGCCGCTGATTGTTACTTTACCTTCCTGAACTTTGCCAGGATCAGTTGATTCTGCCCATGTTCCGAGTGCACGGCGGATACCTTCTGTTCGGGCTTTAGAGTCATTGTGACCGACATCGCCGATACAAAGAACATAGCCGATAACACCGTCACCATTGCGGTCGATTACAGCTGGATCTGCGCTTGAAAGGTAGTCTGTAATGAGTTTTCCCTGTACAGCACCACCACCGGCTGCATCAAAACCAACATAATATGTTTTGTCATTCCAGTTCATAGAATCCATGTCAATCTGTCCAGACTGAGGGTCAGAAGGCTGGCGGTTGAAGAAAACAAGCGGTTTGTCTTTGTTAGGAACTTTTGAACCTGAATTTCCGTTACAACTCATAAAAGCAGCTGCAACTGCTGTAAGAGCAGCAAGTGATGCAATAATTTTTTTCATAAAATAATACCTCCTTTATTTATGAAAAGACGGTTCTTTTTGAAGAACCAGATTTATTTATCAACTTAAGTTTAAGGCATTATTTTTAGAAGTCAAATAATTTTTCATTATCGGTGAAAAATTATGTTTAACTGGTTATAATTAAAATCAGGAAAGATTGAAAATGGAAACAGGAATTCTTCAGGTTGTTGGTATCGGACCAGGTTCATATGAGATGATGACAATTCAATGTGTAAAAGCGTTGGAAAATTGTGACTGTATTATCGGGTATGAAGTTTATACAAATCTAGTAAAAGAACATTTTCCTCAAAAAGAATTCAAATCAACTTCAATGCGTAAAGAAGAAGGACGCTGCCGTCTAGCTGTGGAAGAAGCTTCAAAGGGTAAATCTGTTGCGCTGATATGTTCCGGAGACTGCGGTGTTTATGGAATGGCAGGTCTTATTTATGAAATTGCCGCAGAATATGAGAGTTCTTCAGGCAGAAAAATTCAGATTTCCATTATTCCGGGAATTACAGCGGCTTTGAGCGGAGGTGCAGTGCTTGGAGCGCCTTTAATTCATGATTTTTGTGTAATAAGTTTGAGTGATTTAATGACCCCCTGGGAAAAAATTGAAAAACGTCTGGAAGCAGCGGCTTCTGCAGATTTCTGTGCCGTTCTATATAATCCGATGAGTCATAAGCGCATAGACTATCTTTTTAAGGCCTGTAAGATTTTCTTAAAAAATCGAAGTGAAAATCAGCCGTGTGCTTATGTGCGTAACATTGGCAGGGAAGGTGAAGAATATAAAATTTTATCTTTAAAGGAACTTGCTGAGTCAGAACTTGATATGTTTTGTACTGTTTTCATTGGAAATTCTCAGACCAGAATTCTTGAAATTAACGGTGAAAAAAAGCTTGTAACTCCCCGCGGGTATGTATTTGAAACTCGACATTCATCTTAATAATAAATTTGCGATTTTCTTATTTTTATATTAAAATAAATTGAAAACAGAAATCGAGGTTTTGTATAAATGAACAACAGTTTTAATTATTACGGATATGACAAGGGTACATTTTCTGAATGTATTGAGCTGGTTAATTCCACAAACCGCAAACATATTTTTATTATTACTTCGTGGTTTCTGCTGGTTAATATCCTGTATCTGATTTTCTGTATTTTAAATTTATTTGCTGTGTCTCATGCAAGAATTCCTTTTTATGCTTCTTATGCGGCTTTTTCACTGCTTTTCGATTTGTATATAGTTTTACTGCCTGATTTTTCTGATAAACATAACAGTTTGTCCGTATACATTACAATCACAATGCTTCTGTCATACGGAATAATTGCTTCAATAATTCAGCCGTATATGCCTGCGACAATATATTTAGTTCTTCTGATTATCTGTGCCCTTTCTTTTATTGACAGGTTTTATCGTATAATCTTTATGCTTACCTTCTGCACTTTAGTTTTTATTGTCATGTCTTTTATCTATAAAACTTTTTCTGTTGCATATCATGATACATATAACGGTTTAATTGTTTTGATTCTGGCTCTGGGGCTTCATTATACATTCCAGAGAACACGAATGCATCAGTTTATTTTGTATCAGCGCGACCAGCATATTCAGCGGGGACTTGAAATAAAATCCAGTTTTGACGGCCTTACATCACTGCTTAACCGGACAAAATTTTTCTCAGTGGTCGAAGAAATTCTGCGCAAAAAAAATGAAGAAAATTCTGCTCTGTGTCTTATAGATTTAGACGGCTTCAAAGAAATAAATGATACGCTTGGTCATCAGATGGGGGATAAAACAATTCAGGTTGCCGGTAAAACAATCCTTGATGCCCTGCATATTGCATCAATCG
This sequence comes from Treponema sp., assembly GCF_045657965.1. Classification (GTDB taxonomy): domain Bacteria; phylum Spirochaetota; class Spirochaetia; order Treponematales; family Treponemataceae; genus Treponema_D. The sequence goes on from NZ_JAZOUG010000296.1 coordinate 22,262, forward strand.
ATAAATTTACCCTCATTGACAAAATCATTGCAGGAAATGTCAGCTTTGCAGGCCGGCTTGGCGGAGATGAATTTATCCTGTTTATCAGGGACAAAAAAAGTCGTTCAGAAATCCGCAACTTTTTGACAAATCTGCTTTCATCATTAAACTCTCTAAAGTTTTTGAATCTGGATGGAATAAAAGCTTCATTTGGTGTTACAGAACTTTCTGTTTCTGACTGTGATATTGATTCTGCCTATAGAAGGGCTGATCAGGCATTGTATCGATCAAAACGTGCCGGTAAAAATCAAATATTCTTTGATGATGAATTTGGTGGAGGAATATAATGTTTATTCTGCTTCAAAATTTACTTATTTTTGCCTTTCTGTTCTCTGCCTTTTTGACATTTGTTTTTCTGTATGTAATGTTTTTCAGAAGAAATGTTCTGGCAAGAAAAGATATTTTCCGGCTTATTTCAACAACAGCCGCAGTAATAATGCTTTTTGCTCTTTCCGCCTTAATAATTGTTGTTTATTCCTCATATCTGCTTACAGTGAAGTATGGAGCTGCAATACTAATCCTTACTTTTGTGATTCTGGTTGCCTTTACCTGGTTTATAAGTTATCTGCATGGAGTCGAAAAAACTTCAATGCAGGTTTTACAGGCGATTGTTGGTGTAATTGAGGCAGGAGACCCGAATCTTGAAGGACATTCACTTCATGTACAGCGCCTGACCATGCTTATGTATGATTACCTGCCACTGCGTTACAGGCTGTCATTAAATCCATATAATCTTGAATATGCAGCCCTACTTTTTGATGTGGGTAAGCTTGGTGTTCCAAGGTCAATAATTCAGAAAATCGGTAAACTTGAACAGAGTGAATGGGAATTCATGCGCCGTCATCCTGGAATTGGTGTCAAAATTTTAAAGCCAATTCCATCGTTTGTAGAAATACTTAACTGGATAAAATATCATCATGAGCGTGTGGACGGCACGGGGTATTACCATCTTGAAGGAAATGAAATTCCTCTTGCTTCCAGAGTTATTGCAATTGCTGATACATATTCTGCAATTACAATGGAACGTTCTTATAAGGCTACGCTTTCTTATGAAGAAGCAGTTTCTGAATTAAAGCTTGCCAGCGGAACTCAGCTTGATCCGGAACTTGTTGAAGTTTTCTGTTCTATTCCATTGCATAAGGTTGATTCATGCATGAAGGAAGTCATAAAAATCATGAAATGCTATGATGAAGAAAATTTCAGAAATTAAGGATAATCAATGAAAATCAAAATACGAATTTTTTTAATCACTGCGGTTTTCGTAATTTTTTTTGCCGGAGTACTTTATTCATACATTCTGTTAAATTCTCAGAATCAGAAAAAAACTTTATCAGATAAAGTAATTACACTTGCTTTACGCCAGGGAGTTTATTCTGATGTTATAAAAAAGCAGATTCCTGATTTTGAAAAACAATATAACATAAGCTGTATTGTAAAAGAATTTTCTGAAAGCGGTCTTAGAAATGAAATTTTAACTGATTATGAAAGCAATAAGGGTGAATATGATTTCTGTATGGTAGACGGTTCATGGATGGCTGAATATACAGAAAACAATGTGCTTGCTTCTCTTTCAGATTTAGATTATGAGCTTGATGATGATATAATTCCTGCAACGAAAAGCATCTGTTATTACAACAATGAACTTTATCTTGCGCCATTTTACGGTAATGTTACAGTTCTGCTTTATAATAAACTTCTTGTAAAAGAAGCAGGATATTCAGTCAAAGAAATTAACTCACTTGAAGATATTTTAAAAATATGCCGTATAACCAGAAAAAATCATAATTATGGTTTTATGTACCGCGGCGATACGTATAATAATATTGTTGTGGATTTTCTGCCCATTCTTTTGTCTTATGGCGGCTGGGTTGTTGATGGATACAACAATCCTACAGTAAATACAAATGAATTCCGCTTAGCCATGAATATGTATTTAAAATTAATTGAAACGGGAAGGGCAGCTGAAAAGGACGATCTTATTACAGCTGTTGCCAACTGTTCTGCAGCAATGGCAATCGGCTGGCCGGGCTGGTATACTCCCACAAGAAATTCTGCAATGGATTATCTTGCCCTTACCGGAAAAGCCGAAAAAGGTGGAAAATCTTATAATGCAAATATTTATGGAATATGGACAGTTGGTATTCCTTCAAATTCCAGAAATAAAGAAGAGGCACTCACTTTTCTTGAATATATAATGAACAGGAGTGTTCAGAAAGCATCGGTAGAATTCGGCGGCGTGCCATGCCGTTATTCCAGCTTAAAAGACAGGGAGATTCTTAAAAAATTTCCTCAGTATGAAGTTGTCTGTCAGGCACTAGAAGGCGGAGTTTACAGACCTGTGATGAAAAAATGGCCTGAATTTTATACGATTCTGGGCGAAGAAATGCAGATGATTATCAGGGGTGAAAAAGATATTCTTACAGGTCTTTCAAATGCGCAGATCCGCCTTCAAAATATGATGAATTTTTAAGTGTTGATTACTTTCATGCACACTTGAAACAGTTTTGAGACGGCCTTTTATGGCAGATAATTTTAGTTTTTGAAACATCCGTGATTGAATCGTCCAGGATAATTTCGCCGATGCAGTCGGCTTCGATTTTGCCACTGAGCGGATTTTTAACGCTGTCGATTTTGCCTTTAACGCTTACCTGAACTGTGCTTTTTTCAAAAGAAAGGTCGCAGTTTTCCATAGTGCAGTTTTCTAGTACAAGGTTTTTGCAGTAACAGAACGGCTGGGTTCCGGTTATGCGGCAGTTGATGAGCGTTAAATTTTCTGAATACCAGCCAAGGTATTCTCCTTTGATAACGCTGTCGCGTACGGTGACATTTTTTGAATGCCAGAAGGCATCTTTTGTGTCGAGCTCGGAATTTGTGATTTCGATATTGCTGCAGTACTGGAAAGAATATTTTCCTTTCATTTTGAGTTTTTCGATTTTTGCGGTTTCTACTTCAAAGAAAGGATATTCTGACTGTTCAATTGTAAGGTTTTCAATGTGGAGATTCCGGCATTTCCAGATAAATTCCGGTGAGTTTGCCGTAGAGTTTTTAATCGTGATAGTATCACATTCACGAAGGGCTTTGATACCGTTAAGATGGCACCCTTCAATCAAAATGTTGTTATCGTACCAGAGGGCAGCCCGGCAGTTTTCTGTGAGTTCTGAATCAAAAATCTTACCGTTGGTAACATGCCAGAAAGGGTAGCGCAGGTTAAAAAAGGATTTACGGACTTCAATATCGTGAGTTTCTTTTAGTGCAGATTCACCGTCGGCCGGGCCATCAAAGCGGCAGTTTTCAATAAGAGAATCTGAAACTGCATAAAGAGCACGTTCTTCGTCGAATGTCTGGTCTGTATATTTCATAGTTTACTGTCCTTATTGTTAAGTAACAATCTGTAACTAACAAATAATATATAAAACATATTATCACTTGTCAAGAAAAAAAATTTAGATTATCATACAGATATGGCTGACTATATCAGGGCGAGAACGGACGAACAAAAAGAAGAGAGAATGTCTCAAATCAAAAAGGCGGCGGATGAACTTTTTAAGACAATGCCGTACACCGAAATAAATCTTTCAAATATTGCAGAAAAACTGGACTGGTCGCGCGCAAATCTTTACAAATATGTCACCACAAAAGAAGAAATTTATCTTGAAATTGTGCAGGACAGAATGAGCGAATACTTGCAGGCACTGATAACGGTTTTTCCTGAAGGAGCATGCTTTTCAAACGAAACTGTTGCTGAAATCTGGACGGCGCAGATTGCCAGTCACGAAGATTATTTTAAATACACTGCGTTTCTGCTAACAATTATAGAGCGGAATGTTACGGTGGAGCGTCTGACAGCATTTAAGAAAATTTATTATGAACTGGCAGATGTTTTAAAAAAGCGGCTTTCTAATACCCTTTCAGTTACAGAAGATAATGCTGAAAATCTGATTTTTTCTGTGATGAATTATGCTTCTGCTTATTTTACAAACTGTCAGGCAAACCCTTTGATTGCTCAGGCATTAAAAAACTTAAACATAAAGCCAAAAGAACGCAATCTTCGTTCTGATGTTAAAGACTTTATTTTAATGAATATTGAGTGGATGAAAAAGAAAACACGTTAAGTTAATGCTGATAAATAACTTAATAAGGAGATTCTATGAAAATAAAGAAATTAGTTTTTGCGTCTGTCTGTGTAATGTGCACAGTTTTTGCATTTTCTGCAGTGAAATCTGTTCCGGCCGAAAAGGGAATCAAAAAAATCGCTACAGTTGCAGAATCTTTTGGAGACGGAGAAAAAGTTTCAGCAGTCATTATTACATATTCAAATAAAATTGATGCAGCTTCTGTAAATTTGAACTCTTATACGGTTGAATGTATTGAAAACGGAAAAACAGTTCTTCGCACGGTGGAAGAAGTAAGTGTTGACGGAAAAAATGTCACACTCAAACTCGCATACGTAAACAAATGGGATGCAACCAATGGAAAAATGCCGCAGCGTCCAAAATCTTCTGAAGGTGAAAACGTACAGGCCGATAACGGACCGCGTTTTGACGATGACGGCGTGCCTGTTGATGTAACGGCAAGCATTACTCAGATTGCTGACATTAAGGCAAAGAACGGCACGATTTATAAGGCAGGCTCAACTTCGATAAAATCAACATCATCAACCGAGCTTGTCCTGCAGGATTTCAAGAAATACTATTTTACCGACAAAGAAACCGGAATTACACTTCCTTATTTTGTGTATCTTCCGAAGAACAGGCAAAGCATGAATCAATTGTAGTTGCCGTGCAGTATCCGTATTCGGTGGTTAAAGAATTCGGGCCTCTCACCGATGACAGCTATTCCTGGTCAAAAGGACTGACTGCCGTAGACAATCTTCTTCATTCTGTCATTGAAGAGTATGCTGTAGATAAAAACCGCATCTATGGCACCGGACAGTCTCAGGGCTGCATGACAAACATTGCTTTGAGCGAAAGGCACCCGGACTTGTTTGCGGCCCAGTTCCTTGTTGCAGGTCAGTGGAATGTCGAAGAGATGGGAGCAATGAAAGACAAAAAGCTGTGGATTGTAGTCTGTGAGGGCGATGAAAAAGCATATCCTGGAATGAGTGCAGCTGTCGATTTATGGGAAAAACTCGGTTCAAAGGTTGCCCGTGGAGAAGAAATGTGGAATCCAAAAGCTGACTGTGAAGAAATGAAAGCGAATGTGAACGCAATGCTCGAAAAAGATGCGGATATACGCATGAATGTGTTTGCTGGAGGAAGCCACATGTACACATGGAGCCTTGCCTACAACATCGAAGGAATCCGCGACTGGCTTTTCGCACAAAGTTCTCAAGATAGAAAATCCCCCTATGTCGCAAATCCGGTTAAATCACTATAATGATTTAAATGACTACGCAGGAACTTTTCGGGCATCAAAGAATCAGTCGGGTTTTATTAAGACTTGCCCCTCCGGTGATGTTTTCTCAGCTGATTCAGGCCCTTTATAATATCGTTGACAGTTTTTTTATCGGACGCTCGGGAGAAACAGGGCTGACGGCTCTTTCTATCATTTATCCAATTCAGCTTTTGATGATTGCTCTTGCGGTGGGTACCGGTGTTGGCATAAATACTTTGATGGCAAGAAAGCTTGGCTGTGGCAGAAATGAGGAATCCAGAAAATGTGCCGGAATGGCAGCTCCTCTTGCCCTGATTCTGTGGGCTGTTTTTGCACTTGCGGGATTTTTCTTTATGCCTTTCTATGCTCGCCTTGGAAGCGGCACGGAAGAAGTAATCAGCGATGTCATTGTTTATGGAAGGATTGTTTGCATTTTCAGCTTCGGACTTTTTCTCGAAAGCGGATGGACAAAGGTTTTACAGTCTGAAGGAAACATGCGTCTTCCTATGCTGGCTCAGATAATCGGAGCGCTCGTAAATATCATTCTTGACCCGCTTTTGATATTTGGATTTAGTTATGGCTCAATAGTTTTTCCTGCTTTAGGAATAAGGGGCGCGGCTTATGCTACGGTTACCGGTCAGATTGCGGCCGCCCTTGTTGTGATGAAAAAAGGCTTTAAAAGGTCTCCAAAGTTTGCCAATTTTGTACCTTACTCAAGCCTCATTTTTAAGTTTGGGCTTCCGAACATCCTCATGCAGTCTGCATACACATTTTACATTCTGGGGCTCAATCTGATTTTAAAGACATTTTCTGATCAGGCGGTAACGGCCCTGGGGCTTTATTATAAATGGCAGACTTTCTTTTTTATTCCGCTGGGGGCCATGCAGACCTGTGTGGTTCCTGTCATAAGCTACAATTATGGAAGCGGACAACTGGACCGTTGCAGAAAAACTGTAAGGGAATCCATTCTTTTTGGCATGGCTTTGATGTTTGCGGGAACTCTATGCTTTGAATTTATTGCAGAACTTATGTTCCGCTTTTTTACAAAAGATGAAGAAGTCATAAAAATTGGTGTGTGGGGCTTTAAGTTTATTGGTGTGAGCTTTATTCCTATGGTGACATCCCTGATGTTCCCTGTGGTTTTTCAGGCTCTGGGATTAGTTTTTAAGAGCTGCTTTCTTACGATATTAAGAACCGTTGTTCTTTTCGTTCCTCTGGGCTGGCTTTTTTCCCGTCTGGGGTTGCAGTATTTCTGGCTGACTTTCCCAATTACAGAAAGCCTTACTACGATAGCCGGGCTTTTCTTTTATGTTAAGTTGAAACCAGCTCCCAGCTCTCCTGTGTAAGATTGCACAGCTTTTCAAAATCAGTGACAGCGGTGAGAAGAACGGTAATCCAGTGTTTTTTATTCATATGCCAGGCAAGTCGG
>NZ_JAZOUG010000297.1:0-9747 GCF_045657965.1 Treponema sp.
ATGGCTACGATCCGACTTCATGGCAGGAACTTCACTACAAAAAGCTCTATCAGGCTTTCCAGAATGTAATCTCAGCTGAAGCCTGCTCTTCTCTCGGCACTCTCAAAATGAGTGCAAAAGAGCTAAAAGAAGCAGGTCTTAAAAAAGCGACAGCCGCCTCACTCAAAAAACTCACAGAAAAACCGCTTGAATATTTCTATGAGGTGGCAAATAAGTTTGCAGAAAGTGAGTACATCGAAGAAGAAAAAGCAAGAATTGCAAAAGAAATTACTTCTCTAAGACAGCAGATTGAAGAAGAAAAAGCACGGCTTGCTGCTAAAGAAGAACTGAAAGCAAACGCAATTCCTTCTTCAAAAGCAAAGAAAGGTGCAAAATCTGCAAAAACGCTCACATCTCTAGAAATCAAAAAGCTCGAAAACCAGATTGCCTCACTCGAAAGAGTTACTCCGAAATTTACAAAGATTGCTCTTCCAAAAACACTTGCTTTCCCGAAAGGCGGGGCAAAAGCAAAAATCAGCGATGCAGACGTTTATCTTTACATATTCAGCATGCTCTTTCCTCTTGCAAAAACAGCTTTTGCCAGAAAGTGGAGCCTTGAGCGTAAAATTGCTGAACTTACAGGAAACACAAAAATCGGAAGCATGGAATCTTTCGAATTCTTTAAGAGGGCATTTGCACTTTCTGAAGGAAAACAGCCTTTACTTACAGAAAAATCTTCAAAAGAAGATCTTCTTCTTACAGCTCAAAGGCTCTGTGATTCAGAGCTTGCATGGCTTTATATCGGAGCAAACGAATACGACGGCGTAAAATGGTTCAATAAAGAAAAAATGGAAGACACGCTCTGTTTGTATCAGAGAATTCTTTCTTTGGGTTCTTCTGCTTCAAAACAGAAAACTGTAGATTCGCTCTTCAAAAAGCTTAACTCAGCCCAGAAGAAGGCTGAATACAAGTGTGAAGCTTTTACTGCACAATTTACGGTTAAACCTAAAACAACTCGTCAGCCATAGTAAGAAGCACTTCTTCGCTGCTGGCTGCACACGGCCGGTTTAATTCATTATGACGAAGTGCTTCAAGAATTCGTTCAGGCATTTCCGGAGCTTCACCCAGCGTGTGACGGATAAACTCGGCTTTTAATACCGGGTGATCGCGCATAACAAGAACTACACTGGCATCATCTTCACCGGTAGTTTCTTTACGTGCAAGGGCTGCTGCAAATGCTCTGCTTGTTGATTTATCTGCATAAACATTGTAATCCGTAAAAAGCTTACGGCAGGCATTTTCTGTTTCTTCCTTTGAAACATTTGACGGATAAATAAAATGCCTGAGCATCATCGCATTTGTAGCAAATATTTCTTCAAGGCGTTCAAGATTTGACGGACTTGCAGGATCTGCACTTTCACGCTGATTCAGCTCAACTATGCTGTCCATAATCTCGCAGTTACCTTTAAGGTCAAGCTTAATTTCATCGGTGGTTGGACAGATAAAACCATTTACCGGCAGTGAAAGTCTCCATGAATAAAGGCCTGCAACCAGATTAGAATAATTTCCGCAGGGCATTGCATAAAAGATGTCACCATTCACCTGATTTTTTAACCTGCTGAATGCATAAGGATAAAAAAAAGTTTGAGGCATAAGGCGCCCGATATTTGCAGTATTTGCCAGTGTAAGATTGTATTTTTGAACAAAATCATGATTTGCAAAGATTTCCCTTACGATTTCATGACAGGTATGTTCACTGCCGTCTATTTCGACTGGAAGAACATTTCCACCATTCCAGATATAGTCTTCTTCGCTTAATCCCCGCACAAAGCCACGCGGATACAGAAGTACAGCCTTTAAATGCTTTTTACCGCGCAGAGTCCGCGCAAGACTTGCTCCAAGCTCACCGACTGTTGCATCCAGAAAGACTGCTTCTTCACCTTTTATTGTGAGAATTGTCTCAAGACAGTTTACAAGAAAGGAAATGCCGAAATCTTTATGACTTCCGGTCGGAGTATGATAAAGTTCTAATGTAAAAAGATTATTATCGAGTCGCCGCACCTTTGGCGCAAAAGGAAAAGCTTTTGTGGCAATTGTTTCACAAATAATCGGAGAAAATTCATCGTTTATGCAGGCAGAAGTAAGACTTCCTGCAATACTTGAAAAGCTTGTATTTTCGTCAGTATACAAAAGCCATTTACGTAAATCTGCAAAGTCTTCAGGAACATAAAGACCTCCATCCAATGGCATACAGTCAAGAACAGCTTTTTCAAAGTTCACAATATTTGAAGAATCACGTGTACTAAAAAATTTCATAATCTCCCCCACCCGAATAAAAATTATTTCAACTGAAATTTTACAAAAGCGCCTGCAGAATTAAGCCACTGGAAAACATCCGGAACTTTTTTATAGAATGCACGTTTTACATAAAGTTCATCCTGTACACCAAGACGGACAGTTTTTGAAAGGGCAAGTTCATAAGAAATATTTCCTACACCAATCCACTCCCAGCCTGAACTTGGCATTGTAGAATTTTCCTGAAGCTGAGAGTAAAAATCATACATTGCGTAACCGCGGAAAGAAAAATTAAAGGAACTGCCGTTACCGGTAATGTATCTTGCTTTAAAAATTGCCATTGGACCTGTTGTATAGCTGTAATTACGGCACACACTTGCAGTCTGTTCAACAATCGGACGGTGATAATAATAATAATCTGTTGTACCCAAAACATTCCATGCACCGTGAAGCTGCCATTCAAAATCAGCAGAATCACCACGGACTCTTTGTTTTACAGCAAATCCAGGTCCCAGAGAAGTAAGTTCGTAAAACTGATGCCAGTCAAATTCATATTCCATTGTTAAACCAATGGTCGTATCTGTATTTTCTGAAAACCGGGGTGCGCGTGCAAAAAGCATACCGTTACTTAAAATGCGGATATCGTACATGATTTTTTTATCAAGTTCGGCGTAATTACAGTCAGCACCTTCTCCAGAGCCTTTTCCAATAGAAGCGGATATTTCAATTTCAAACTGCGAGTAAGGATCATTTGAATCATGCCCGTAAGGATCGTTATAGGCAATAAAAATTGAAGGATTAAAAAATACAGGATAAAATTCTGAACCTGTATAATCATAATCAGAACTGTTAATAATTTGTGTCTTTGTCCTGGCAGTTCCCAGAGTAAATTTTAACGAAAGTTCATGAATATTTCTGGTTGTTCCAAGCGGTTTCTGTCTTGTCCAGAGCTGAGTCCACCAGCGCGTTGGGTTTATAAAATGTCCAAAAAGTTCAGAAATCTCATCAGCATTTAAGGAAAGCCGGTAAAGCATTTCTCCCATAGCAAAAGAACCTACAGAAGTATAATACATATCGTTGATTGAAGGCTCATTTGTTTCGCATAAAAATTCCCACATATAAGAACCTGCGAAAGTTACTGCAAAAGACTCCAGCTGATTTAAATTAGAACCTCTTGAAACCTGATAGTAAATGCCTCCCTGATAAGGATGAAGAACAAAATTTGTCCAGTACCAGTCCCGGTCAAAACTCATTTCACGTTCCCAGAAATGATCCCATTCATCCCAGCCTGTCTGTGCCCAGCCGGAACCTAAAACCCAGCGGTTATAAGAAGAAAGGCCAAGGTTAAAAAAGAGAAGTCCGCCAACTGCAACAAGCGGATGTTTTTTACCGTCATTTTCGTGAAGAAAACCTGAAGAAATTTCAGATGAACCGCTTTCGCTATATGAAAGAACATTAAATGTTAAATCAGATGATTGAGCAGAAATAATTGTATTCGAAACAGTAAGCAAAAATAAAAACAGGGATACGATTTTTTTCATATCCCTATTTTTGCAGAATTTTCAATTATTTTCAATAATCTTCAATTTTAAGAAGTGTGATATTTTACTCTTCAAACTTTTTAATGATAATACAGCCGTTATGCCCGCCAAATCCAAGTGAAGCACTTGCAGCAACTTTTACATCGCATTTGACACCCTTATTTGGAGTGTAGTCAAGATCACAGCCGCCTTCGATATCCTGATTATCGATATTGATTGTCGGAGGAATAAAACCTTCGTTGATTGCCTTAACACAGAAAAGAGCCTCAATTGCACCGGCTGCACCTACTAAGTGACCTGTCATACTCTTTGTTGAAGAAATATGAAGTTTGCGGGCATTTTCTTCGCCGAGAGCAAGCTTGAGCATGTTAGATTCACCGACATCGTTAGCATGAGTTGAAGTTCCATGTGCATTGTAATACTGAATATCTGACGGTGAAATTCCAGCATCTTCAAGTGCAAGCTGAACCGCCTTAGCGGCACCACTTCCGTCTTTTAACGGAGCTGTAATATGATAGCCGTCACAGCTTGAACCAAATCCTGCAACTTCTGCATAGATTTTTGCACCTCTGGCCTTTGCATGCTCATATTCTTCAAGAATAAACATAGCAGAACCTTCAGCCATTACAAATCCGTCGCGGTCGCGGTCAAACGGCCGGCTTGCTTTTTGAGGACAGTCATTAAACTTTGAAGCAAGAGCCTGAAGTTTAATAAAAGTTGCAATACTGAACTCTGTAATTGCAGCTTCTGTACCGCCTGCAAGCATTACGTCTGTACGGCCGGAACGGATTAAATCAGCTGCAAGACCTAAAGAATCTGTTCCTGAAGCACAGGCGGTGTTGATTGTCCATGAAAGCCCCTGAAATCCATAGTAAATATTTACATTTGCAGCCGCTTCGTTAGAAATCATGAGCGGTGTTGTAAGCGGAGGAAGCCGGTCAGGACCTGCTGAAGGATCGCAGAATTTATTGAAACCGGCTTCTGTTGCATCCATACCGCCTAAACAGCAGCCAACCATAACACCCATTTTTTCGTTTTTAAGAGATTCGCCGGTATAACCGGAATCAGCAATTGCCTGAGCAGAAGCTGCCAGAGCAAATTTTGAAAAGCGGGCCATTTTACGGGTTGCTTTTGAATCAATACCATATTTTGTAATGTCAAAATCTTTAACTTCTGCAGCAACCTTAACACTTAAACGTGACGGGTCAAAAAGCGTAATATTTGTAATTCCACACTTTCCGTTTTTTACCGCATTCCACGTTTCTTCTACATTATTTCCGACCGGTGAAACAACACCCAGTCCCGTAATTACAACTCTTCGTCTGTTCATTTTTATACCTTAAATTTTCCTACTGCTTCACCCAAAGATTCAATACTCTGTGTATTTTTATGGGTCATATCATTAACAGCATTGATTGATTTATTGATTGTTTCGATTCCGATAGACATTTCTTCCATACTGGAAGTAATTTCTTCGGTCAAGCGCATAAGATTGTCCATTTTGCCGTTTGCAGCACTTGTTGCATCTTCCATTGCATCACTTGAACCTTTTACGCTTGCAGTAACATCCTGAATCTGTTTGATTGCTTCAAGAATCTGCTCACCGCCTTCGGACTGTTCATGCATTGCATTCATAATTGTGAGTTCCTGCCTTGAAACAGCCTGGGTAAGGTCATAAATTTCATTAAACTGATTCTGCAGCTGAACAGAAGAATCTGTAACTTCCTTAACACTTGAAAGCACAACCTTGAGGTTATTTGTAATATTTTTACCCTGCTTATTTGAATCTTCAGCAAGTTTTCGGATTTCATCGGCAACTACAGAGAAGCCCTTTCCGCTTTCACCGGCATGAGCAGCCTCAATCGCGGCATTCATTGCAAGCATATTTGTCTGACTTGCAATTGACTGAATAATTTTACTTGCTTCAAGAAGGGTTCCTGACTGTTCCTGAATCTTTTTAATTGCCTCAACAGAAGAAGCAATGCTGGCTTTACCGGTTTCTGAAGAATTCTCAAGAGATTTAATTGTATCTCCGTTCTTTTCAAGAATTGATGTAACAGAGCGGATATTTGCAACCATTTCTTCGATTGCAGAAGATGATTCAACAACACTTGAGCTCTGGCTTTGAATATTGCCTACCAGATCATTTACACTGTGATTAATTAATGTAAGTGCATCCTGAGCTTCATGAACATTTCGTCCCTGCTGCTGAACCTGCTTATTTACAGAATCAATATTTGCCGTAATTTGGTTTGCAGAGGCTGCAGTATCGTTCATATTATCTGCAAGAGAAGCACCCTGATTTCCAAGACTGACAGCAGCTTCTTTTACCTGTGCAATCGAATTCTGAATTTTTTCGATTGTAAGGTTGAAGAATTTGTACATTTTACCAAGTTCATTTTCTGTTTTTACATTCATCCGGACAGTTAAATCTCCGTCTCCTTGGGCAATATTCTGCATTGCAGAAACGCCTTTGTTCATTTCCTTTACAACGCCCTGAATAATCACAAACAGAATAAACAAAATAATAAAAGCCGTAATTGCAAAAGCAATGGCTACGATTGCAAAGATTTCATTTGCAGCAGCTTTAATTTCGCTTTCTTTTGCATTCAATCCCAAAAACCAGACCTGAGCGGCATCTTCAACCTTAAACGGCTGATAATACTTGAGTGTGTCCCCATTTTCATTTTTGTGCATTCCAAAAGGCTGTAAAGAAGTTTTTGCAGAAGCAAACAGAGAGTTACTGAAATCAGGATGATTTTTACCTTCATTTTCTGAATTTGCATCAACAGCTACAAGGCCGGAATCTGAAATAAGTGAAAGATAGCCGGTTTCATATACTTTTACCTGTCTCAAAAGAGAAGATAGAGTATCAAGTGACATATCAAGTCCGATTACACCGACCGGTTTTTTATTTTTATCAAAAATCGGGAATGCAACTCCGCAAACCCAGACAGTCTGACCTCCGATTTCATAAGGATTTGGATCAATCAAGATTCCTGTCGGGCTGTGCAAAGGATTAACATACCAGAATCCTTCTTCATAATCTGTCAGCGGCGTACATTCAATTGTGCTTCCGACCTTTGTCCAGTACGGAATAAACCGGCCTGTTGAGTCATGGTTTTCTGTATCTGCATATTCTGAATCAAGACCATCAAGGGCATTCGGTTCATAAACCACCCATGTATCAACAAATGTTTCATTATCAATCAGGGCCTGCTTAAGAACTGAATTTATATATTCACGACGCTGTGCAGGAAGAATATCATCAGCCTGCTCTACTGCAGTTTTTAAGGCAGCACAGGTTGCATATTCATGGGCAATAATTGCCTTTGTGCTTTCAGAATAGTATGAAGCCATCTGATGAAGATAATTTTGAGAAACTGAATTAAATGCACTGGAAACCTTCGTCAAAATAAAAACAGAACAAATTCCCAGTAAAACAATCAGACAAAGCCCGATTGTTACGATTAGCTGGGTACGAATACTTTTAAAGCCTTTTTTCTGATTCATGTAAAAACTCCTGATAAAAAAAATTAAAAAACTACATTTTGTTATTATCAAGAAGAAGATTATTTTCTTCGACGTGAATTTTACAGCGTTTTTCCCAGTCGGCCCCACCAAGCTCGTCAAATTCTTTTAACCATTCGTCCCAGGTAGAAAGAGAGCGGTTTCCCATGGCAAAATCTTTTAAGCCCTGTTCATAGAATGTTTTTAATTCTTTTGAAATTCCCGGAATTCCAATACCCACAGTCCAGGTTTTTGCCTGCATGGCACGAAGTGTTTTTAATGCACTCATTTCTTTGCCGTTTTTAGAGTACCATGTCGGATAACGGGCTTTAAGTTCTTCATCACTATTATAGAAAACCATATTGCGCAGCTGTAACAATGGAGCAGCACTTTTTTTAGTATAAGCAAGTTCAGGGTCTGGAAGACCTTCTGTTGTAATATTTCCAGCATCATCTACCATGTAGTTTACAGCTTCTTCACCATAAGCAACAGTTGCATAACCGTCTGTACTCATCCATTCAAGCAGGCGGGCAATTACAGGAAGCTTTCCTAATTCCTGTGCGCGTTTAGAAATTGCATAAATTCTGTATCCTGTGGAATTTGCCCCGACAGATGACTCGCCACGAGGTCCGACAGGCGGATTGATTAAAATCCACTCGCCGTCAGGAAATTTCTCGTCAAAATCTTTATAATTTGACTCAAGTGCAAAAGCGGCATTCTGTTCCCGCATAATACCAAAACGGCCGTTTTTCCATGCAGCACGGAACTGATTTTTAGTGTATGTTGCCCACTGAGGATCAATCAGACGGTCAGCAACAAGACTCCGCACATATTCCATAGCTTCAAGATATTCCGGTTTACGCACATTTAAGCCCGGATTTTTTTTGCTTGCATTATAAGTTCCTTCAACACCAAAAGCACCAAAAAAAGGAGCAAAACGGCTTCCAAGACCTTCTTCAATGGCACGGATTTCGATATAAGCACCATATCCGAATGTGTCATTTAAGCCGTTGCCGTCCGGATCATTATAAGTGAAAGCACGCATTACCTGATAAAAATCTTCCGTAGTGACAGGAACTGCAAGACCAAGATTATCAAGCCAGTCTTTTCGAATTAGAACACCTTCGTTCCGGTCGATAGAACCTGACTGTGCAAGTCCGTATGAATACCCGTCAAAGGAAGTTGCAGCCCGGGCTTCTTCATTATACATCTGATATGAACGCTTTGGCATTTTTTCATACATTTTATCAACACGGGCGATTTTATTTTCCTTTAAAAGCGTGACCAATGTGTTGCGGTCGACCATAAAAATGTCAGGAAGAGAATTCGTTTTTGCCGCATCGAGAACCATCTGCATCTGGTCTTCTTTTCCAGAAGGGAGAGGTACGGTTTTTAACTTGATACCCAAATCTTTTTCGACGTGGTCAATGAGAACACAGTCATCAGGCAATGGAGGAGCATCATTTGAATAAGGACCGTACCAGAGCTCAACTTTATTAAGTTCACCGATACCTTCAAGGTCTACCCGTTCACAGGCAGTAAACAAAACACCAGCAGTCAAAGAAAGCAAAATAATTTTTATAAATTTTTTCATGGTAAATCCTTATAGTAAGACAGGGGCTCTGTCCGCGCCCCATAAAAAAAAGTTTTTCATTATATTATCAGATGATTTTTCAGGAAAAGCAAGTTAAATTGCATATAATCAGATTGATTCCAGAGCCTGTTTTAAATCGGCGATAATATCTTCTGTTGCTTCGATTCCGCATGAAAAACGTACCATGTCAGGGCCTACACCGCATGCAACAAGCTCTTCATCTGTAAGCTGACGATGAGTTGCGCTAGCCGGATGAAGGACACAGGTGCGGGCATCTGCAACATGAGTGGCAATCATTGCAAGTTTTAAATGCTTCATGAATTTTTCTGCAGCAGAGCGGCCGCCTTTAACGCCGAAACTTACGACACCGCAGGTTCCGTTCGGCATGTATTTTTGAGCCAGGTCGTAATATTTATTGTCTTTAAGTCCAGGATAATTTACCCATGAAACATTTTTATGACTTGAAAGAAATTCTGCAACGGCCTGACCGTTTGCACAGTGCTGCTTCATTCTGACAGGCAAAGATTCAAGTCCAAGATTAAGGAGATAAGCGTTCATTGGAGCCTGAATTGAGCCGAAATCACGCATAAGCTGGGCTGTACATTTTGTAATAAATGCGCCTTCCTTGCCGAATTTGAGAGCATAAGTAATTCCGTGATAGCTTTCATCCGGAGTGCAGAGGCCGGGGAATTTATCGGCATGAGCCATCCAGTCAAATTTTCCTGAATCTACAACACAGCCGCCGACAGTTGAATCATGGCCGTCCATGTATTTTGTAGTTGAGTGAGTTACGATATCAGCTCCCCATTCAAAAGGACGGCAGTTAAT
>NZ_JAZOUG010000298.1:0-7516 GCF_045657965.1 Treponema sp.
CCCGGAACTACAGACGGCATTGTACGAAGCCCTTCAGCAAAAACGGGCTTACTTGTACACAAATTAAGCCCTTCACTTGTACCAGCCCTGTCGCAAAGACGGCCTGGAAGAACAGTGCCAGTGCCTATCAAAGCCGCGACAAAATCAGGACTGCCTGCAAACACAAAAGTTCCTTCAAAAAGACCCGTTTCAAGGGCCGCCTTTTTTGTAACCTTTCCGACGAATGCACCCGCTTTTACAAAAGGCGGAATTTTTTTGATTTCAGAAGGTGTAAAACCGCACGCAGCAAGTTCTTCTTCATTCCAGTATGCAGGAGCAAATCTTTCTTCAGGAAGAATTGAAACAAAAGCCCCGGCCAGCTGATAAAGAAGATATTCAGGAGCACCAAGAATATGAGCAGAATTATTCCACTTTCCGACATAAAGTTTTTTAAAGGCTTTAAATCTTGGAATAAAAAGTGATTTTGTTTTTGAAAGACCTGAAGTCTTGCTGTTAAATTCTTCAGGAAGAGCTTCACTGTATAAAAATGTTATACCGTCTTCAGAAATAACCGTAGGGCCGTTTCCGCTTATGCAGACAGCTTCAACAGCATAATCCGGGCATTTTTCTTTTAGCTCAGAAATTGCAGCCTTTAATGCCGGAAGATAATATTTTGCAGAATCATGATTTACAAAAGCAGATTCCGGAAAGACCTGCCTTGAAACAAAAAACTTCCCCTTTGAAAGATTATCCGGCAGAAAAGCCGCCTTCAAAGAGGAAGTTCCAATATCAATACAAAGAATTGTATCTGTCAAAATTATTCTGATTTTTCAGAATCTTTGCTGTCTTTTTTAATGAGTTTGTCGATAATCGTACGGTTATCAAGCAAATCACTCAAAGACTGATCGTGATGAATTCGGGTAATTACGTTTGCAAAAAGACCTGTAACATTGGTTGAAATGAACCATTCTTTGTCTTTAAGGTCTGAATGATAAACTGCATTTGTACCGATTACACGATAGAAAAGTCCCTGTTTATAAGCCTGGTCAAAAAGTTCGATTGCATTACCGCTGAAGAATGGAAGCGAAATTGCTGCAATAACTTTTGTAGCACCATTATTGTGCAGGAATTCCATTGCTTTAAGCAAAGTACCACCGGTTCCAAGCATATCATCTGCAAGGAATGCAACTTTGCCTTTTACATCACCAAGAAGTTTAACGCTCTTGATATTTGTATTTTTTGCATCCTGAGTAACGACTGAATAATCGCGCTCTTTGTAAATCATTGCAAGAGGAACTTTAAGACCTGTTGCATAGAATTTATTGCGGTCAATAGCACCTGTATCAGGAGAAACGACAACTAAGTCTTCTTTGTTTGGGCCTGTAAGGTTTACAACCTTTGCAAGCTCACGGATAATCTGGTAAGAAGCATGGAGATTGTCGAGATAAGTTGTATTGAATGCATTTACGATTTCGCGTGAGTGAATATCGAGTGTAATTACGCGTGTAACAGATTTGAGCTCATAAATATGGCACAAAAGGGCAGCCGTTAAACCTTCGCGGCTCTTTTTTTTGTGCTGACGGCTGTAAGGGAATGCAGGAAGAACAAGTGTAATTGATTTTGCACCGGCCTGCTGTACAGCATCGATTGTAACAAGAAGGGTCATAACGTGGTCATTTACTGAAAAATTAACCATGTTTTTTCCGCCGTTCATCGGGATTGGCTCATGATTTTCGGCATCCTGAAAAATGTAAATGTCTTTTCCGCGAACGCAGTCTAAAAGCTCTGCTTTGACTTCTCCATTCGCGAACCAAGTGAACTGCGTGTTGATCTTAAAGACTGGTGGACGATATTTGTCAGTTTGACCGCGAACGACAAGATCAGAAGTAGCAAGATCGTTCCGGAAATTGATGTCCTGAACCAGTTTGTCCTTTTCGAGATTATATCTCTTTGAAATAACATCGCTTTTTAAAGCAAAACGATGTTTATACATGTGGCGGAGATGTGCGATAACTTCATCAGCAAATACTGCACCACCCGGACAAGCAACAACACCAAGATTAGTCGGTTCTGAATATGGCATGTTTATCTCCAAAAAAAATCGATACGCTATTCTAGCTTTTTAAGGAATGGTGGTCAATGTCAAACAAAACACTGAATAATAAATTCTGGAGATTTTAAAAATATGTGATACAATTATAAACATGAAGAAAAGGTCAGGAACCTTCAAAAATACATCAATATTTTTTCTCTCACTGCTTATGATTCTGCTCTGCTCCTGCTCCAGATCAAAGCCGGAAAGCATTATTATCGGAAATGATTTTTATTACTGGGAATCAACAGCAGAATCAAATATTGGTGACGTAATGAAAAATCTTCAAAATTTTAAAAAACTTGAAGATAAAACAGAACACAATCTTATGAAGATTTTTGGAAAAGACCGGCACTATATCTGGCTGAAAGCTGATTTTAAAATCCCGCCGCAATTTAAAAACCAGCCTCTGGGGCTTGTTATTCCACATTTAAGATTTGCAGAACAGCTCTGGTGCAATAACACTTTTATTTCTCAATATGGTTCCTTTCCGCCCCACGAACAGTCAACTTTATTTAAAGCTCATTTTTTCAGTTTCCCGGTAGATATTTTAAATCAGGAAGGCACAAATACAGTTCTTATTAAAGTCTTCATCCAGGGTGACAGCGGTATTTCAAGCCATGCCTTTATCCTTCCGACACGTTTTGCATATCCTGCTTTTGAAAGAATAAATTTTAATCACGCAAAAATATATATGCTTCTTTTCGGCATTATGTTCTTTACCTTTATTCTGTATCTGGCCCTTTACTCAAATCTTAAAGCCTTTAAGGAATTCAGAGAATTTGCTCTTTTAAATCTTTTTACATCATTTTTTCTGTTTTATTTTTTTGCAACTGAAATACCTTTTTACACAACAGGTCTTATTCCTCATCTTCAATTTGCAAAATTCACGCTCTGCATCCCGGGTTATGTTATTATTTATCTTTCTACACTGTTTGCTGTTGATTATTATGGGACAAAAACACCTAAACTTTTAGAAATTTTACGAATTTCAATCCTTACAGTACAGGTTTTACCGACACTTTTTGCAGTCAGTTATGATTTTCTGATTAAAGTATCTCCTTTTATGATGAGTCTTGCTGCACTTCAGGTAGCAGGCGGCATTTATGAACTTTTTGTAAATCTTTACAATCCTAAAACACGTGCAAAAGCACTTCAGTTTCTTATAGGTTTTCTTCCATTTCTTTCAGGTATTTTTGTTGATATTTCTGTCAGAGTCATGGATTCAACCGGTTCATATCCATACTTTACAATTTTCGGCTGGCAGGGAACAATTGTAATTTTCATTGTTATGCTTTCAGTCCGTTTTTCAAATCTTTACAGAAGTAATGAAAATCTTACCAATCATCTGCAGGAAGAAGTTGATGTCCGTACACATGATTTACAGAATGCAAACACCACTCTTTCAGTTCTTAATGAGCGGCTCGAAAAAGATAAAAAACATTCCGAAATTGACCTTGAAATGGCAGCTCTGGTTCAGAAAAATTTCTTTCCAAATCCAGATAAACACTTCAAAGGCTGGGAAATTTCAGTCTGCTATTCACCACAGTCAAAAGTTTCCGGCGATTTCTATGATTACTACAGCTACAATGATATTTTAAATGGTTTATCTCTCTTTGATGTTTCAGGTCACGGGCTTTCTGCAAGTCTTGTAACCATGCTTTCTAAAAATATTATTTCAAGAGTTTTCCAGACTGGATTCAGACGCAAAGAGCCGGTCAACAAAATCTTAACAAAAATCAACAATATGATTCTTTCAGAAAAGGGTGATATCGAAAATTACATGACAGGTATTTTGTGCCGTTTTGATGAGGCAGCTGGTTCAAACAAATGCAAAGTTGAATTAGGAAATGCCGGCCACCCATATCCGCTGAAATACAGTGCAGAAGATAATGAAATTTATGAATTAAAAGGGAACGACGGCAAAAAACATTATGGTGCAATCGGAATGAAAGGAATCACAGTTTCATTTGCCCAGTCAGATTTTGTAATGAATAAAAATGACATTCTTGTTCTCTATACAGATGGTATCACCGAAGCTGCGAATATCAAATATGAGCAGTTTGGAATTGACAGAATTAAACATTTAATAAAACAAAATCATGAAAAATCATCCGGTGAAATTGTCAAAATCATTATGAACGCTCTGTTTGACTTTACACAACAGAAACCTCTCGAAGACGATATAACCATAATTATTGCAAAACGCACTGATTTAAATGATTTTGTCGCAGAAGCAGAACATGAAGATGATGAAGATGAATTAATTGAAGAACTTTCTGAGATACAGGAATAAAAACCTTTCCCTTTAACTATTCTTTTATTTTTGATATAATTTTAAGCATGAAAATGACTTTGATGGGAACGGGCACAAGTCATGGTGTACCTGTTATCGGATGTAACTGTGCTGTCTGTACTTCATCTGATTCCCGCGACACCAGACTTAGATGTTCAGCCCTCATTGAATATAATAATCAGCATTTTCTCATTGATGTAGGCCCGGATTTCCGCTTTCAGGCATTAAAATATAAAATCTGCCGGCTTGATGCAGTTTTTATTACCCATTCACACGCAGACCACTTACACGGCATTGATGATCTTCGGATTTTCAGCCACAAAAATTCTTTTGCCATGAGCCGTGACCGTCAGATTATCGAAAAATATCCTGAAACCACCGGTGAAGGTTTGCCTGTCTACACCAGCGAACGCACTAAAGGCTACATTCACGAACGTTTTCCATATATTTTCGTTGAACACGATAAAGGCGGCGGTATTCCAAAGCTTCATCTTATTTCCATTGACCAGAACACATCAGAAAATCCGCTCTTCCCCGGTGAAGATAAACAAATTGAAGTTGTTCAGATTCCCATGCTGCACGGAAACCACCATACAAACGGATATGTATTTGCCTGCCATACTGGAAATATTAAAAAATCAATTGCTTATCTTACTGACTGCAATTTTATATCAGATAAATCAATTGAAGAAGTTAAAAAATCAGGCGGGCAAATCGAACATCTTGTAATCGATGCCCTTCGTGAAAAAGAACATTCAAGCCACTGTAATTTTATACAGGCTCTTTCTTACGCCGAACAAATCGGAGCAAAGCACACCTGGTTCACACATATGACTCACGATATGAGTCATATTCAGGTTCAAAATTACATAAATGAGCATATTTCGGATTTTCCACGCCTTGCAGAAATCATAAAAAACTCAGGTTCCGTTTCTCCTGCGTATGACGGTCTTGTTCTGGAAGTATAAAAAATCCGGTATTTTAGATTCTTTCATATTGACACTATAAGGTCTTTTTTATATACTGTTTGAACTTAATTCGTATTCAATTTTAGGTAGGTATAAGTCATGTCTAGAGTTTGTGATATTTGCGGAAAAGGTTCTCAGTCTGGTAACAGAGTTAGTAAATCATACAACCACACACGCCACACATGGAGACCAAACATTATCAAGGTAAAGACAGAAGATTTCGGACGAACAGAAACTTTAAATGTCTGCTCACGCTGCTATCGCTCAGGTTTCGTTACAAAGAAAATCACAGTCGTTCCTGCAAACGCTGGTGCTCCTGCAGCTAGCAACTAATTCAATTATTAACATTGAATGAACCCGCTGGATTTTACTCCGGCGGGATTTTTTTTACTAGTCCCGTGTTATAAGAAGTGCACACAAAACAATCATATGAAGGGCAAAATCATAAAGCCAGTTAAGGAAGTTATTAATTCCACCGTTTAAAAGACCGCCCCTTCCAAGGAAATCAGCAAGAACAATTGCAACAGCCCATACAATTACAACAATCAGTTTAAGAATTGAACCAAAAGTTCCCATTCTGTCGCCGATAAAAAGCTGCAGGATAATGAAAATTCCTGAAAGAAGTTCAATTACACCAAATGCAATTGCAAGAATTTTTGCAATGTCACCGTTAAAGATTGATTTGATTGCTTTGCAGCCGAAGTCTCCTCCACCCTGTAAAGCCCAGATTCCACCGACAGCAAGCATTGCGCCTACTGCAATGTTAAGTACAAGCCAGAAAAGCCGTACTTCAGATTTTTTAGCCATATTAAGCCTCCTTTTTATATATAACACGGAAGATTTCACAGACTATTTTTGAATCTTCCCGTGCTTCAAAACCACACAAATCAGCCTCATCTTCTAAAAATTCGTGCATTTTATCCTGCCAGTCACTTAAGTTTTCGTTTTCACCGTCCCTCTTTGCAAGCTCCCAGGAAATTTCATTAAAAGGCAGGATATTTACATCAGTAAGTTCGATAACGCAACAAGGTTCATCTTTTGAATCAAGAACAATATAAGTTTCACCTGCAACAGGCACGCTTTCACGGTTAATTTCGATTGAATCAAGCGGTGTAAAAACTGCTGTTTTAGCACCTGAAAGCACAAGTGAAAGCTGACTGGTTCCAGTAAATCCGGAATCTTCGAAGACGAGTTCTCGTGAATAAACAGCGTTTTCTTCACTTTGGTCTGTTGCTTTTAAGTATGATTTCCAGAATTCAATTTCAGTCATTATCTTCTCCTGGTTCTAAAAAGCATGATGATAAATGAAATTATAACAAAAAGGCCTGGTAAAACAGAAAGAACAAGCTGAATAACAGGAATATTATTTCCAAAAATTAAAATGTTTTGAGGAACAACAAAACCAAGTTTTAAAAGTAAATCAAATACAATTGCTGAATATCCTGTAACAGCGGCAAAAACAAGAAACATCCAGGCATAATCGCGGGTACGGCTCCAGAGCATAATTGCAAGAAAAGCAATAATTCCGCCGAGAACAAGCTTAATTATAAAAAAAATTATTTCAGTCTCGCTCATAGGCAAAAGGATTTTTTTCTAAGCTACGGAAATTGCCTTTATCAGCTCCAAAAGGCACAATCGAAGGCTGATTATATTCTGGAGAAATTACAAGATTGCAGCTAAGACAGTGCAGCACAAAATCCGCATATTTTTCTTCCGGGATTTTTGGAAAAAGATAAGGACCTTTGCGTTCCCAGTATTTTGTAATTACCTTGTCGTAAATAAACCAGTGCTTTTCTTCGCGTTCCTGGAGTGCTTTGATTAAATCGTAAACAGAGCGTGTGACAGCTGCACATAATGGAGAAGAAAGAAATGTTTCGCCTTTTAAGTGGTTTCGACACGGCTCGATTACAGAAGTTTTTACTGCAAGAATAAAAATGTCGTTCGTCCATGGAAGAGAGGGCTCTAATACAATGCAGTCAATATTGTGCCAGTCAACAGAAACAGGATTCCACGGTCTGTAAACAGAAGTTGACTGAGAAGAAAGTGAAACTGCAGCCTCTAGTGCAGACTGTTTGTTTGCAAAAGTGAATGCAGTACGGTCATCTCCGAATAATTCTGAAACAGCCCGGCTCAGCTGAGACCTTTCTTTACCGCTTGGAGAAGAAAAATCTGTATAAAATG
>NZ_JAZOUG010000299.1:0-32177 GCF_045657965.1 Treponema sp.
AATTTTAGACAGGTAGAAGATGTGTATATAAATTTGAACAAAAATTTAAGATTTTTTTAATATCTGTATATTTTTTTATACTCTTACATAAATTTTAACGCAGTGTTTTACATTTTCAATATTTTTGCTAAAATCATTTCAATTTTTTAATAAATTTTAGAGGAAATTTTTATGTATGTAACATGTCTTGATATGGAAGGTGTTCTTGTTCCTGAAATCTGGATTGCTTTCAGTGAAGAATCAGGAATCCCGGAGCTTAAACGGACAACCCGTGATGAGCCTGATTATGATAAACTTATGCAGTGGCGTATAGGTATCTTAAAGGAGCATGGTCTTACCCTTAAAGACATTCAGAACACAATCGCAAAAATTGATCCGCTTCCCGGAGCCAAAGAGTTTATGGATAAGCTTCGTGCAAAATGTCAGACAATTATTTTAAGCGATACATTTGAAGAATTTGCAGCTCCTCTTATGAAAAAGCTTGGAATGCCGACAATTTTCTGTAACTCGCTCGAAGTTGATTCTGACGGATTTATCGTAAGCCATAAAATGCGCTGCAGTCAGTCAAAGCTTACAACTGTAAAAGCATTGCAGTCAATCGGTTACGAAACTATTGCTTCCGGCGACAGCTACAACGATCTGGGAATGATTCAGGCAAGCAAAGCCGGTTTCCTTTTCCGTACAACTGATAAAATTAAAGCCGATTTTCCGAATATTCCGGCTTTCACTGAGTTTGATGAGCTCTACGAAGCAATCTGTAAGGTAATTGATGAAAAATAAATTGAATGTCTTAATTCAATTTGCCGAATAAAAAATATGCTTTCAGCGGGAACATGCCAGAAATCTCGCGGTTGAAGCCCTTCGGGACGCTCCGCTCTTCAAAGCGAGTTTCTGTCATAACCCCGCTTACGCATATGTACATTTATTCAGTTTGAAGCAGTTTTATTTCTTTTTCGTTTAATTCCCTATAGCCGCCCAGAGGAATCGCAGGGTCGAGCTCAAGGCTTCCCATTTTTACGCGTTTTAAGTATACGACTTCATTTCCAAGCTGTGCGAACATGCGCTTAACCTGATGGTACTTTCCTTCGTAAATCGTTAAAAGACATGCGACATCCTGTCGTGACGATTCGCTGTCGCGATTCGCGGTTTTATTTGCTTCGTGCCGCGTCCGTGCGGCAGATTCATTTGATTCACAAAAAATTATTTCTGCCGGCTGGGCGTCAAAGCCTGATTCATTCTGTTCGCGGTCAACCCGGAATCCTTTTGAAAATTTTTCTGTATATTTAAGCTTTTCTTCCTCTGTTAGAGAATCGCGCAGTCCTACGGCATAGGTTTTCGGGGCGTGGGTTTTTGGCGAAAGAAGCCTGTGTGTAAGTTTTCCGTCGGTTGTTAAAATTAAAAGCCCTTCCGTGTCTATGTCGAGCCTTCCCATGCAGTGAAGCTCCCCGCCTAAAAATTTGTGGCGAAGGCTATCATCGAGCAGGTCAAAAACCGTGCGGTGTTCTCCGTCTTTATTGGCACAAACTACATCCTGACACTTGTTCATCATTATGTAGATATCGTGCTGGAGTTTAATCTGTTCACCATCGACAGTAACTTCATCTTTTTCGATGTCGAGCTGAAAGCCGGGATCGTAGACGAATTTGCCGTTTACACTGACAAGCTCGTCCCGCAGCAGTTTTTTAACGTCTTTTCGTGAGCCGAATCCGTGATGTGATAAAATTTTATCTATTCTTTCCATCAGCGTTTTTCAATCGGTATATATTCGCGTTCTGCAGAAATATTCTTGTATGCAGGGCGGTAAATCTTTCCGCCGGCGATGATTTCCTCGATACGGTGAGCACTCCAGCCTGCAATTCGTGAAATTGCGAAAATAGGAGTGAAGAGCTCGCGCGGAATATTGAGCATTGAGTAAACGAAGCCTGAGTAGAGGTCAACGTTTGCGCAGATTTTTTTGCCGTCGCCGTGCTTGTTGTAAAGAATTTCCGGACTGAAGCGTTCAACCATTTTGTAAAGATTGTATTCTTCTTCAAGACCTTTTTCGCGGGCAAGTTTTGCTGCCTTGTCGCGAAGGAGGGTAGCGCGCGGGTCGTTGATTGTGTAAACTGCATGACCCATTCCGTAGATAAGGCCTGTGCGGTTGTAAGCTTCTTTATTTGCAATTTTTTCGAGGTAGGCTTTTACTTCGTTTTCATTTGACCAGTCTTTTACATTTTCTTTGATATTGTCCATCATTTCTGCAACCTGAATGTTTGCTCCACCGTGGCGCCTGCCTTTGAGAGAGCCGACTGCAGCTCCGATTGCAGAGTATGTGTCAGTGTCGGCAGAAGAAACAACGTGTACTGTAAGAGATGAGTTGTTACCGCCGCCGTGCTCAGCGTGAAGAATGAGGGCAAGGTCTAAAAGTTTTGCTTCGTCGTCTGTGAAAGCCTTGTTGTTTCGGATTAAGCGAAGAAAATTTTCGGCAGTAGAAAGCTCGGGAAGAGGATTGTGGATGTACATAGACTTTCCGTCGTAGTAGCGCCTTTTTGCCTGATAGCCGTAAGCAGTGAGTGTTGAAAAGCGTGAAATGAGTGCAATACACTGATGAAGGACATTTGAAAGTGAGCGGTCTTCCGGATTCGGATCGTAAGAATATGAAGCTAAAACTCCGCGTGCAAGCTTATTCATAATGTCTGCAGAAGGAGCTTTCATAATCATGTCTTCGGTAAAGTTTTCAGGCAGGGTGCGGTGAACGCCTAAAAGCTCGTTGAATTCGGCAAGTTCATCAGAGGTCGGGAGCTTTCCGAAAAGAAGAAGATATGCGCACTGCTCGTAGCCGAACTGATTGTGTTCTTCTGCATCTTTAACGAGAGACTCGACATTGTATCCGCGGTAAACTAAGCGGCCCGGGATTGCAACCTTCTGGCCGTCTTTTACTTCGTAGCCGACAACATCACCAATGCTGGTTAATCCTACAAGAACACCGGTGCCGTTTGCATTACGAAGACCTCGCTTAACATCGTATTTGTCGTAGAGGCTTTTGTCGATCGGGTCGTTATTCTGTGCAATGCTTGAAAGCTTTTCTATAAGAAGCTTTTCGTCAATTTTCTGGTTGATTTTTTCCTGGAGAGAGTCGATGCGTTTTAATTCCTGTTCACTGAATGCAGCACCGCTTCCCTGCAGTTTGCTGTCGATTTTTTCTTTGAGGAATTCAAGATAGTGTCTTTCGTTTTCGGTAATTTCCATACGACCTCCAAAAAAATATTGTATAAATATGCAGAATTAACTGATAGTTTTTTATAATTATACAAAAATGCAGGATTCATTGCAATAAAATGTTGACTTGTAGTTTATATTTCTATAAAATATTCAAACTGATTTTTAAATAGTTATCATACTTTGGAGTAAAAAATGGATATTATTAAAGGTGTGCTCATTGTTGCATTTGTAATCATCTGTATTCTTCTGGTTCTGCTTGTTCTGGTTCAGGATCAGGATAACAGTGGAATGGGTGGAATGCTTGGTGGCGGAAATTCAGCTGCTTTCGGTTCTCATTCTGCTTCGGTTCTTACAAAAGTTACAGTTGCTTTTGTTATTTTGTTCTTTGTTGTTACCTTCTGTATTGCAAAGGCTCTTCCTTCTAAATCTGATTCAACTGATGCTGCTTTGCGGGCTGCTGCTGAAGAGTCTGGAGTAACAGTTGACGCACCTGCTTCTTCTGAAGAATCTTCTGACGGAAGATGGTGGGATGATTCAGAAAAGACTGAAAAAACAGAAAATACTGCTGAAACAACAGAAGCACCTGTTGAAACAGCAGAAACTTCAGCTCAGTAATTTTTTTGGCTGGGGAATAAAATGACTTTAGGCGAAGTTTTTCCAAAAGAAACAATTATTGCAAATCTTTCCAGTACCGAAAAAGATGAACTTTTTGAAGAACTTGTCGAAGTCATTCATTCAAAATATCCCGTTTTTAATAAAAGTGAAGCATTGGCTACATTAAACGAGCGTGAGTCAAAAATGACTACAGGAATTATGCATTCTGTGGCCATACCTCACGCTCTTATTTCGTCAATAAAAGGTTCTGTTGGTGCAATAGGAATCACTAAAGACGGAATTGATTATGATTCTCTGGATAAGGCTCCTGTTCATGCGGTTTTTATGATTATTGGAAATGAAAATGAAACTGAGCATCATATTCAGATTCTAAAACAGCTTGCCACTGTATTGCAGATTCCAGATTTTGTTCAAAATCTTCTTTCCTTAAAATCATCTGCAGAAATTTATAATTTCATTTGCACATCTGAAGAATCTCTGTTAAAATAAACTTCATTGAGGTGAAGCATGTCTGACAGAGAAGTAAATACAATCAGTCATCTTTTGGAAGTTGAACAGAGGGCTTCTGCTCTAACTTTAAATGCACAGGAAGAAGCCGATAAAAAAATTGCTTCAGCAAAAGCACAGGCTGATTCTAAATTTCAACAGGAATTTAAAAAAATAGTTGAAGAATGTGAAAAATCTTACTCCGAAAAGATTTCAAACCTTGAACAAACAAAAAATCAAAAAATTTCAGAATATAAATCTAAAATTTCATCTTCAACACTTGATAAATCGTCATTTAATTCATTTCTTGATACTGTTTTGCATGTGTAGGCGGGGGAGTGTATGGGTTCTTTGGACACTTCTGCAGCTTCAGGCTTTGTTTATGCAAAGGCAAGTGCTCTTTTAGCAAAATCTTTTACAGGTGAAAATGCAGTAAAACTATTTTCTGTACAGTCTCTTCGGGAACTTTATTCGCTTTTGTTTGAAGATGAAGTTCCATCTGTGCCTGAAGTGCTTCTTTCCAAAGAAATTGAAGTTAAAGCCGCCCAAAAATTTTTAAATCAATACAAAAGCCTTCTTGCAGAATTTGAAAATCCTTCTCCCATTCTTTTGGAAATTATAAAGTTTTACGAATATGAGATTTCTGAAAAGTCAGAGGATTCAGAATTGAATGCTAAAAATGACCGGTTACAGATAATAAATTTATGGAATGCCGTTAATTCTTTGAATGGATCTGATAAAGAAAATCTGGAACAGCTTTATAAAATGGAAATTTCCTTAAAAAATATTCTCTGGGCTCTCCGGCTGAAAGTTTATTATCATTTTTCTGAGGAAGAAATTTCTGAACATTTAATTTATTCAGAAGAACATAAACGTAAGGATGATGTTTTAGCCAGAGAAGCAATGGCAGTTGCCGGTAAAGATATTTCTTCATATGATGACTGGAAAAACTGGAAGTATGCACAGTTTTTAAATCCTCATGAAGAAGGCGTAGTCTGGGAAATTGATCCGTGCTGGATAGAACGCAGTTTAAAAACTTATCTTGCTAAAGCATACAAGAGGTTTTTCCATAAAGACCCTATGAGTGTGACAAGTCTGGTTTCATGGTTTAGAATAAAACAATACGAACTTGATTGTATTCGTGCTGTGGCAGAAGGTCTTCGCCTTGGTGTAGACTCGGAACGTGTTATGGATGCAGCCGGCTATTCAGAGGCTGTAAGAGGAGGAGAGTAATGGCTAGAACAACACAGATGAACCTTGTTGAACTGATGGTCATGAAAAATGACATAGGTTCTGTGCTTGAATTTTTAGGTAAAAAAGGCAATTTTCAGTTTCAGAATCAAAAAAGTGATTCTTTAAAACTCTCTGATTCTTCACGGGCTGGAGAGATAAAAAATCCTGAGCGTGATTTATTTGTCCGTCTTCAGGAGGCCCGTTCTTTTCTTTCTGTTTCTGATATTGATTCAAATGACATCTCTCATGCGTCTCGTTCAACTGAAGAAAATACTTCAATTGCTGAAAAATTCCTTTCTGATGTAGAGGAACTTAAAAAGCGCGAATATGCTGCATCTGAAGAACTTAAACGCGTTAAAGAATCAAAAGAAGAAGCAGAATCCTTCAAAAACCTTAAGGTTCCTTTTTCCGAACTTGACCATCTTTCGTTTCTTTCAGTCAAGGTCGGAAAAATTGATCCGGCTGTTTTTGATGAACTGGCTTTTTCTGTCGGTCAGCGGGCTATTATTGTTCCTCTTGGCGATGATAAATCAAAAATTATGGCTGCCAGCTCTAAAAAAGCACGCTTTTCACTTGATACAGAACTTAAAAAATTTGGATTTGTTCCGTTTGAAATACCGGAAGATTTTAAGGGTGTACCTGATGATGTGCTTGAAGGGCTGGAATTAAAATTTACTGAAAGTCAGAAAGCACTTGATTATATAAATGAAGAAAAACATAACATGGCAGTAACTCACACTGATTTATTGCATTCTCTTCTTGCTTCGTTTGCAATTTCTTCTCAAATTGTTGATGTACAGAATAATCTTGAATCTACAAGCCTTGTGTACCGGATTACAGGCTGGATTCCTTCTTCGGACTGCCATTCAATGATGAAAGACATGGATAAGCTTACCGAAGGAAGAATTGCAATCCGTGTGTATAATCCTTTAGAAGTTCCTTCTGTAATAAACGGCACTGAACAGGTTCCTGTCCGTTTAAAGCATGGAAAACTTGTCGGCGCTTTTGAACGCATGATTTTCAGCTATGGTTCACCTGTTTATGGTGCAATTGATCCGACTCCTTTCGTGGCTCTTTTCTTTACACTTCTGTTTGGAATTATGTTTGGTGATGCCGGTCAGGGCTTTATTTTCCTTCTTTTGGGCCTTTTAATGAATTTCAAGATTGTAAAAGTTGGAGGCTGGAATAAATTCGCTCCGATTTTTATGGCAATTGGTACTTCGAGTATGATTATGGGCCTTCTTACCGGTGAATTCTTTGGAAACGAAGAAGTTTTAAAGCCTGTTTCTATGGCGCTTACAGGTCTTTTTGGAGAGCCTCACGCCCCAATTCTCCACCTTATGCCAGACGGAAGTGAACATTCAATTAAAACTATGTTCGGCTTTTTTGGTGTAACGGTTGGAGTCGGATTTATTATTAACTCAGTTGGTCTTATTATAAATATCATCAACAACCTTTTAATGCATAAAGTTTCAAAGGCTTTGTTCGGCAAAAATGGTCTTTCCGGCGCAGTTTTCTTCTGGTATGTAGTTGTAATGGTAATCCGGATTGTGCTTACAGGTCATTCGATTGATCTTGCAGACGGAATAGTTATTGGTATTACGCTGTTTTTAACGATGTTCAGTGAGCCGATTCACCGCATTATTGAAGGAGAAAAGCCTGTCTTTGAAAACGGACTTTTTGCCGCCATAATCGAAGCAATTGTCGAGCTTTTGGAAACTTTAATCAGCTATATGTCAAATTCAATCAGCTTTATCCGTGTCGGGGCATTCGGTCTTGCACACGCTGTTCTGGGATTCATAATTGCAACTCTTTCAGAAATGGCAGGTCCTGCTTATCTTGGAGTCATGCTCGTTGGAAATGCAATTGTTGTTGTTCTTGAAGGAATGATTGTTGCAATTCAGGTTATCCGATTGCAGTACTATGAATTCTTTTCTAAATTTTTCAATGAAACGGGCAGGGAATTTAAGCCTTTCTCGTTTGATTATAAATAAGGTTATAGTGAGGTTTTTTTATGAACAAGAAAATTTTGATGATTGCCGCAGTTTTAACTGGACTTTCAATTTTCGCAGGATTTGCACAGGACGCTGTTAATCAGGAATCTAGTGCACAGGAAACAGTACAGGCTGTTTCACAGTCTGCAGCTACATCAGCTGAAACAGCTTCTGCAGAAACTGCAAAAGACTCTTCTGCAATCAAGTACATTGCAGCCGGTCTTGCTGTAGGACTTGCCTGTATCGCAGGTGGTATGGCTGTTGGAAAAATTGGTGCAGCTGCAATGGGTGCAATGAGCGAAAATGCTGAACTTTCTGGTAAAGCACTTCCATTCGTAGGTCTTGCAGAAGGTATCTGTCTGTGGGGATTCCTTGTAGCTTTGCTTATTATAATTTTGTAAATGGAATATTTTGTCATTGCGGAAAGGGAAATTATTCTCGGCTTTAAATTGGTTGGTGTAGACGGAAGTATTGCAGTCAATCGTAATGAGGCGTTAGATGCATTCCGTCGTGTTACAGGCCTTGGTGGAGCTGAGAGTGTTCCTGTTGATGAAAGACCCAAAATTTTAATCCTGACTGAGGATGTTTCTGCCATGATTGAAGAAGAAGTTCTTAAATGGCAGAAAAGCAGTCAGTATCCGCTGATTGTTGAGATTCCAGGTATTCACGGTCATATGGAGGGTAAAAAGTCTCTTACAGATGCAATCCGTGAAGCCGTAGGAATTTCTGTTTAAGGAATAACGAATGGAAGAACTACGTTCTACTGAAATACTTGATAAAGAAATTGAAGCTGATGCACGAAAAAAGGCTCAAAAAATTCTTACTCGTGCAGATGAAGAGTGCAAGACGATCCTTGAAAATGTTGCTTTTCGTATTGAGGAGGCTTCAAAAAAGAAAGAGGCTTATTATTCAGAAAAATTGTCTCAAGCTGAAAAGAGCGTAGAAGAAGCCTTTCCTCTGGAAAAGGGACGCTTTCTGGTTTCTTTTTACAGTGAATCTGTTTCGAAAGCCTTTAATGAATATCTTGAAAATCTTGGGGAAGAAAAACGTCTGTCCCTTGCAGAAAAAAAACTTGAAAAATCTCTTGCGATAATTCGTGAGAAAAAAATAAATGCTTTTGTATTTGGTTTTAAGACTGAAAATGCAAAAAAAATGCTTGAAAAGTCGCTTTCAAAGAATCTTTTGAAAGTCGAAGAAATCTCTTTTGAAAAATCCGGCGAACAGGCAGAATCAGGCAACAATTTCCATGAAGGAATTATCCTTGTTTCTGAAGACGGCTTTGTAAAAATCCGCCTTACGCTTGATCAGATTGTCCGTGAGATAAAGGATAAATATTCAGAAGAGCTTGCAGTAAAACTTTTTGGCGGGAGGTTACCTGAATGAGCGAAGTAAATTCAAAGCAGACAAAAGGTAAAATTACCCGAATTTCAGGACCTATTGTATATGCTGAAGGACTGGAGGGCTGCGGTCTTTACGATGTAGTCGATGTCGGCGAAAAGAAAATTATCGGCGAGATTATCCGTCAGAACGAAGGCAGGGCGACAATTCAGGTTTACGAAGACGATACCGGCATGAAAATCGGCGAAGAAGTCGTTTCAAACGGTCGTCCTCTTTCTTTGCGTCTTGGGCCCGGTCTTGTCGGAACGATTTATGATGGAATTCAGCGTCCTCTTAAAAATATGTTCGAGTCTTCAGGAGCATTCTTAGTTCCTGGTGAACGCACCGAACCGATTGACGTTTCAAAAAAATGGAAAATGACGGTTGCAGAAGGTGTTGGCGAAGGCATGGCAATTTCTGCCGGAGTTGTCTTAGGCTATGTTCAGGAAACTGAATCTATCCGCCATAAAATCATGGTTCCGCCGACTGTAAAGGGCAAAATTCTCAAAACTTTCAAGGGTGAAGGTGAATACACTGTAGACGAAGTAATCGGAACTACTGATTTAGATGAAGAAATCAGGCTTTCTCATTACTGGCCGCTTCGTGTTCCCCGCCCTTATGCAAAAAAACTCGAAGTTTCTCAGCCTCTTGTTACAGGTCAGCGTGTAATTGACGTGTTCTTCCCGCTTAGTAAGGGTGGAACGGCTGCAATTCCGGGCGGATTCGGTACCGGAAAAACAATGACTCAGCACGCTATTGCAAAATGGTGTGATGCAGATTTAATCGTATACATTGGCTGCGGGGAACGCGGTAACGAAATGACCGACGTTCTTACTGAATTCCCGACTTTGATTGACCCGAGAACCGGCCGCTCTCTTATGGAACGAACGATTCTTATTGCAAACACTTCAAACATGCCGGTTGCAGCGCGCGAAGTTTCGCTTTATTCGGGAATCACACTTGCAGAATATTACCGCGATATGGGTATGCATGTTGCAATCATGGCAGACTCAACAAGCCGCTGGGCAGAAGCTTTGCGTGAACTTTCGGGCCGAATGGAAGAAATGCCTGCAGAAGAAGGATTTCCGGCTTATCTTCCGACCCGTCTTGCAGAATTCTACGAAAGAGCCGGCCGCGTAAATGCCCTTTGCGGCGAAGAAGGCAGTGTTTCTGTAATCGGAGCTGTTTCTCCTCCGGGCGGTGACTTTTCTGAGCCTGTAACCCAGCATACAAAACGATTTATCCGCTGTTTCTGGGCTCTCGACCGCGAGCT
This sequence comes from Treponema sp., assembly GCF_045657965.1. Lineage (GTDB taxonomy): Bacteria > Spirochaetota > Spirochaetia > Treponematales > Treponemataceae > Treponema_D. The sequence continues at coordinate 10,180 of NZ_JAZOUG010000299.1, forward strand.
TGCAAATGCGCGTCATTATCCTGCTATCGGCTGGATTGATTCGTATTCAGAATACGCAGAAGAAATCCGTGAATGGTGGGACAAACTTGATCCTCGATGGGCAGAAGTGCGTCTTTCAGCCCTTGAACTTTTAAAAGACGAGCAGAGACTGCAGCAGATTGTCCGCCTGATTGGACCTGATGCCCTTCCGGACGAAAAGCGCATCGTTCTTACAGTTGCCGACATGATTAAAAACGGCTTTTTACAGCAGAGTGCTTTTGATGCAGTTGATGTCTATTCTGTTCCAGAAAAACAGATTGCAATTCTTTCGCTGATTATGACTTACTACAATCGTGCGCTTGCTGTAATAAAGGCAGGAAGTCCACTGCCGGCTGTTGCTTCTCTTCCTGTAAAAGACGAAATCGTGCGTTTAAAATCACAGGTTCCGAATGACAAGCTTGAGCAGATTAAAGAAGTCGAAGGCCGCCTTGACGAGCAGATGGGTAATTTAGAAAGACAGTATAAAAAATAACAAAAAAGAAAAGCCGCACTTCATTTTTGAAATGCGGCTTTCTTATTACTTAATTGTTGTACCTGTATAGGCTTTATTTTCAAGAATGGCCCGGGTGTTATCGATGTTTTTGCCGCCGGCACAGATAACTTTAAGATTAAGCTCCTGTGCTTTTTTGCTTGCGATAGGATCAAACGGACAGTTTTTGCCGGGAATCCATTCGTCACCAACCATTTTTCTGAAATCAGACCAGGAAATTTCATCAAGCGGTTTTGCATCAGGATTTTTCCGCGGGTCATCTGTATAAACTTTTTCGATGTTGCTTAGATTTACAACAGTATCTGCAGCAAATTTTTCTGCAAGCAAGACTGCATCATTATCGGTTGAAAAACCAGGTTTCCATCCGGCTGCAACCAGTATCCGGCCTGTAAATTCTTTTGCTGCTGTAGGGTCTGTTACTACATCTTCTTTACACAGTTCTCCAAAACTTGCTTTTACAAACTGTGCGTTAAGCCTTGTTGCCATAATTCCAATCCAGTCAGCTGCATCTGTTCCGGCATTTTCTGCTGTACCAGTAACTTGCCGAAATGCTTTCTGATAAATGCGTGCAGGTCCTCCTCCGCCAATTACAAGAATAAGACGGTCATTTTGATTTTTAGAAAGAAAATCTTTGACCATGGAAACGAATCGTGATACAAAATCAGTATCCGGATATTCTGGGGCAACAATTGAGCCGCCTACAGACAAAACCTTTGTTGACATAAAAACCTCCATAATTTTCTATTTTCAAATTATAATTTAGTATAAGCCCAGTATAATTGGATCATTCCAGAGAGAACTGTAATTTACATTTCCTTCACTTGATTCTTCCCATATTGACTGGAAGGCATATGTTTTTGGTCGGTATACGATTTTATTATTATGAGAAATTGTCTGTTTGATTTCATTCCAGTCTTTTGAGAATGCAATGTGCTGCGAATCTAAATTTCCAAAATAAAAATCCTGTAAATTTTCTACAGTTCTGAATGGTTTGTATTCTAATCCCATAGCCAGAGCAATATCTACAGGGATCCATCCGAAATCTTCAATGTAGAATTCAACCCACCAGTGACTTTTTGCTTTCATTTCAGAATCTACTAAAATACCTGCCATAGGAGCGGCCGGAATTTTTATTGAACGAAGCAATGTCGTGTAGAAAATTGCAAAATCGTATGCATCACCTTTTTTATCTTTAATCAAGTCCAGCGGATTTTCATCTGCTTTCCGGAGTGAATTAAGGATTTTGTAGTTTTGAAGAAGGTAATCATAAATTAATTTTGCCTGTTTGTAAGGATTTACTTCTTTTCCGACAATCTGTTTTGCCAGATTTATAACTTTTTCATTTTCGCATTGAATAAGTGCATTCTGGCAAACGGCATTTTTATGTAAAACCCTTTCTTTTTGTGACTGTGAATACGGTTTAATTAAATTTTCGTTGATTTGAGTCTGAATATTGTAAGTTAAAATTACAAAGGTGTGAGAAAATTTAAATTTTTTAGCCTGTGATGAAGATTTTTGTAATTCCAGCTGATGTATAATAGTATTCTTGTAATCCATAATAATTGGCTGTGGAGAATACTCAGTAAGTTCAACCATCGGCTGCCAGGATATCTGAACCGGTCTAGGAAATCTTAATGTAATGTTTGTACCATTTTTTGTATTTATTGAATCAATATCAGAATTTATCTGTAAAATATAAGTTTTTGGTGAGTTGTAAGATTTTGAGCCGATCGGCGTGCTGATTTCTTCAAAGAACTGATTGCTTTTTCCTTTTTCTGTTTCAATGTAAATGTTTCCGGTTGCAGCCCCGTCTGGAACTCTTACACGTATTTCTGAATCGCTCCAATATTCATAATCATAATTTGTTTCGCTTGCCTGAATTGTATTAAAATCAAAATCTGAAACCAGTTCTCCCTGACCTGTTCCTAATGATGAATGTTCTGCTGCAGCTGTAAAATAAATTTTGTTTGTACCTCTGGAAGTTCCAAAATCGGAGCCGGTAATTGTTAAAAGTGAGCCGGGTTTACATACTGCCGGTGAAACAGAAGTGATTACAGGTAATGAAGTTTTTGTATCCTGTTTGACTGTAATTGGAATGCCTGCCTCATTTGCAAAAAATCCCGGAGAAGATTTTCCTGACTTTGTAACGACTATTACAAGCCCGTCCTGAACGTTTGATGGCAAAACAATTTTTATTAAATTTTCAGTCCAGTTAATATATCCGCTTGCTGTGATTCTGTTTCCGCCGATTTCAACATAATTTGTTCCGCGGGTCTGCCCGAAATTTGTTCCGCGGATTATCATCGTGTCTCCTGCAGAACCGACTACCGGAATAATCGAATCAATGACAGGAACTTTTTTTGATTTGACTGTTGCAAAGGAAATTACAGAAAGAACCAGCGCAATTACAAAAAGATACGAAAATACCCGGAAAGCCGAGTATTTTCTGAAAAGAAGAGAAAAAATATTTTTGACTTTAGAAGAATCTGCCAACTCCTATTCCTTCATCGTTTCGATATTATTACCGATTTCATGAAAATTTGGAATATTAATTGTGATAGAAACTGAAGATGATGAAAAATCAGGAGCAAATGCATCTACAGAAGGAAGATTCTGCCGGAACTGATAGTTGATTGAATTTCTGGTGCTTCTTTCATGTATAAAAGGAATTGAGCTGTTTGCAGTGTTTGATGCAAGATTTGTTGCATAAATTGTCTTTTGTTCGACCGTTGACGATAAATCAGCTTCGTTCTGGTTTGAATCTGTTTTTGCAAGTGAATTTTCTGAAATAGCCAGACCGTTCGAAAGGTCTTCCTTATTGATACTGCCGTCTACGATAACATCTTTTTTTGCGATTGGTTCGATGCTCTTTTCTTTCATAATTGAAATAGCTGCAACAGCTGTTTCTTTTGCTGACTTGAGGGAATTATAATGTACCGGAATGAAGACAACAGCAAATACAGCAGCAGCTGCCACAAAAGAAGAAGCGTATTTAGCAAATGGTATGATAAAGGATTTTGAATTTTTTGAAGAAGAACTGTCTGCAAATGAAACATTTTTAGCATAGCGCATTTTTGTCTGCAGACGTTCAAAACTTTGGTCTATAAAATCGCTGGAAACTGTCTTTTGAGAAGAATCTTCCTGCAATAAATCGTGCAGCTTCTGCATTTTTTCGAGAGAAGATTTGGCTTCCGGATTTGCAGAAACAAGAGATTCGTACTGAGAAACAAAACTTTCCGGCATTTCGCCGTCGATATACACAGAGTGTAAATCCTTTTCAAGAGATGTAGACATCATCAGCCTCCAATATCTTTTCAAGCTGTTCGCGCGCACGGAACATGCGGATTTTGACATTACCTTCAGTAATGCCGAGCACCTTGCCGATTTCTTTGTAGTTGAGGTCGCCGTATTCGCGCAGAATCAAAACTTCGCGCAGACTTTTTGGCAGTTTATTAAGGGCTTCAAGAGCAATTCTCTTTGCATCTTCTTTGAGCAGATTTGTATCAGCTGCTTCTGAAGATTTTTTGCTTTCGTAGAGAACTTTGTGATAGGCCTTTGATTCACGAACCTTTCGCTTTGCATAATTGAGGCTTGCGTTTTTTACTACGCGGATGAGCCAGAATTTTGCATCATCAAGACTTGGGAAAACCATTCCTTTTTCGCTTGCCTTGATGTAAGAGTCGTGAACAAGGTCTTCAGCCGCCTCTTCGTCATTTACAACTCGCCAGGATACTTTGTAAAGCAGACTGAATGTTTCGTTGTAAATAGCCCTGAAGTCAGCCGGATGAGCTGCATTATATGTTTTATTAATCTGTCCAACCGGCATGTTCCTGTCCTCACTATTCTAACAATGCTGATGTATAAAAGTTACAGTTTTCTTATTTTTTGTACTTACGAGCGTTTCCAGGCAGGCCCCTGCGGTGTGTCGATAATTGTAATTCCTCGCGCTGCAAGTTCGTCACGGATTTTATCGGCAGTTGCAAAATCTTTTGCTTTTTTTGCAGCTGTGCGCTGTTCAACTAATGCTGTAATTTCTGCAGCTTCAGGATCTCCTGCATGGTCGTCTGTCTGTGATTTTGATTCTTCTGCCTGTTTTTCTGCAATAGTAATTGCGTTTTCAATAACAGAAAGAGAAATAACTTTGTCCATTTTATAGATTTCGGCTAAAGCTTCACTTGCTTTCTGTCCTTTGCCGTTTGAAGCTTTCTGTAAAGCCGAAAGTGCGACTGGTGTTGCAAGATCGTTTTCCAGTCCGTTGCGGAATCTCTTTAAATTTTCAGTTTCTCCAAGATTTTTTGCGATTTCACTGAGAATTTCTTCATAATTCTCAATTTTCAGCTTTAAATTTTCTGCCTGTTCTGCTTTTTTGATAAGTTTTGCAACCCGTTCGTTTAAAGCTGCCCGGCCGTTTTTTGCAGATTCAAGCGCATCCATTGAGAAAATCAGAGGCTTTCTGTAGTGACCGCCGAGCAGAAAGAATCTGTAATCAAGAGGAGCAAATCCTTTGCTTGTAAGAGAAAATCCCTTTTCTGCAGGTAATTCTGTCTGGAGGGTGATAAAATGCCCGCTCGATTTTGACATTTTTCCGCCTTCAAGAATTAAAAATTCATTGTGCATCCAGTATTTTACCCACGGACCTTCTTTTCGTTCTGCTTCGGTAAAACTTCCTTCACTCTGGGCAATTTCATTTGTGTGGTGAACCGGAACATGATCGATACCGCCTGTGTGGATATCGATGTGTTTTCCAAGATATTTCATGCTCATTGCAGAACATTCAATGTGCCATCCCGGATAGCCGCGCCCCCACGGTGAATCCCAGGTCATTGCCTGATTTTCGAATTTACTTTTTGTGAACCAGAGAACAAAATCGCCAGGATTGCGTTTATTTTCGTCGATTACAACTTCCTTGCGTTTTCCTTTACCAGCAATAAGTTTTGAAAGGTCGAGATTTGCAAGCTTTCCGTAATCAGGATAAGTTGAAATGTCAAAGTATAAATTACCGCCGGCCATGTAGGTATGCCCGTTTTCTTCGAGTTTTTTGATTAAGGCAATCATGTCGTCAATATGTTCAGTTGCCTTACAGATTACATCCGGGTGGCGTATATTGAGAGCGTCAATATCTTTCATGAATGCATCTGTATAAAACTGTGCTACTTCAAGAACAGACTGATGGCGTTCTTCGGCAGTTTTTACCATTTTATCATCGCCTTCATCACTATCGCCTGTTAAGTGGCCGACATCGGTGATATTCATGACATGTTTAATGTCGTAACCTAAATATGAAAGAGTTTTATCGAGTACATCCAGAAAAACATATGCACGCAGATTTCCGATATGTGCATAATTGTAAACTGTAGGACCGCAGCCGTAAAAACCAACAAAATCTTTTTTAACCGGCTCAAATTCCTGCAATGTGCGACCCATTGTGTTAAATAAACGTAAAGACATAACACAAATATAGAATAAATTGTGCATTTTTTCAATGACTATAAAGATTATGGAGATTTTTCTGAAAATCCTATAAACTTATTGTTATGCCACCACCAAAAATCCGCGGTACACAAAAACCTAAAAATACAAAAAAAACAATTTTCAGGCTTGTTTCTTACATGGGGCGTTTTAAAATGCTCTGGATTTTTGTATTTCTCTTCGTTATTATTGCGGCTTTAGCAGAAGTTGCAGGAGCTTACGTGCTTAAACCTGCAATAAACGACCATATTCTGCCTTTAATCGGGCAGAAAAATGCCGATTTGTCCGGGCTTTTTCGTCTTGTCCTTACGATGATTACAATTTATGTCTGCGGGGCATTAAGTTCTTATGCTTCAGAGCGTCTTCTGATTCTTATTTCCACACAGACTCTGTGCAGCATCCGGAAAGACTTATTTCATCATATGGAAAAACTTCCGCTCCGGTACTATGACAGCCGCCAGCATGGTGTTTTAATGTCTTTATATACGAACGACACTGACACTTTACGCGAAATGTTCAGTATGAGCGTACCACAGCTTTTTTCTACTTTTTTTCAGGTTTCCGGCATTTTTATAATGATGTGCGTTTTGAGTATTCCGCTCACAGTTTTAATGCTTGTTACGATTTTTCTGATTATGATTCTTTCATCTCAAATCGGGAAGCGCTCTGCCCGTGCATTTAAAAGCCAGCAGGAAAATATCGGAAAAGTAAATGGCTTTATTGAAGAATTAATCGAAGGCCAGAGAGTTGTAAAAGTCTTTAATCGTGAAAATCAGGTTAATGCACGCTTTGATAATCTTAACGAAGATTTGCGGAAAGCCGGTACGAGCGCGATGAGTTATGTTTCTGTTCTAGGTCCCATGATGAATAATTTGAGTCACATTCAGTATGCACTTACTGCAATTGCAGGCTCGTTTCTGGTTATCAAAGGCTTTTCTGATGTTGGAACAATTGCAAGTTTTTTACAGTCAACCCGTTCATTTTCACGCCCGCTCTCTCAGGTAAGCCAGCAGTTCAATTCTGTATTAAATGCTTTAGCCGGAGCAGAACGGATTTTTGCTGCTATTGATGAAAAAACTGAAGATGATGAAGGTGAAATCGAACTTCCTCAGAATATACGGGGTGAATTTATTTTTAAGGATGTCAATTTTTCTTATGAAAAGGGCGTTCCTGTTTTAAAAAATATTTCACTTTATGCAAAACCGGGACAGAAAATTGCTTTAGTTGGTTCAACTGGAAGCGGAAAGACAACAATTACAAATCTTTTGACACGTTTTTATGATATAGAAGATGGTGAAATTACTTACGACGGAATTCCGCTCAAAAAAATCAAAAAAGATTCGCTCAGGCATTCTCTCGGTATGGTTTTGCAGGACACGCATTTATTCACTGGAACGATTTTTGAAAATATCCGCTACGGAAATCTTAATGCAACGGATGAAGAAGTAATCAGTGCGGCAAAATTGGCAAATGCAGACTACTTTATCCGCCATCTTTCTGAAGGCTATAACACTGTTATAACGGGAGACGGTTCTTCTTTGAGTGCAGGACAGAGGCAGCTTCTGGCTATTGCCCGTGCGGCTGTCGCAAGTCCGCCTGTCTTGATTCTGGATGAAGCAACAAGTTCAATCGATACGCGTACAGAAAGACTGATTCAAAGGGGAATGGATGCTTTGATGAAAGGGCGTACTGTATTTGTAATTGCTCACCGTCTTTCTACAGTACGGAATGCCGATGAAATCCTCGTTCTTGAAAAAGGTGAAATCATAGAACGGGGAAATCATGATGAGCTTTTAGAAAAGCAGGGCCGTTATTATGATTTGTATAACGGCACTTTTAAGTTAGAGTAATTTTACTTTCTTCTTCCGAAAATGCGGAGCAAAGCAAGGAAGATATTGATAAAATCCAGATAAAGTTCAAGGGCGGCCATAATAGAAACTTTCTGGTAGTCTTCATTTCCGTTTGAATAGGCTGCTACTTTTGTAATTTTCTGAGTGTCGTAAGCTGTAAGGCCAGTAAAAATAATTACTGTGACAATTGCAATCAGATAATCAAGCATGGTTGTGTTTAAGTGAAAAAGCCGTGACATGACAAATTCAAGAAGTGAAACAATAATTACACCAACCAAAGCCATCATCAGGTAATGCCCTATTGTTGAAAGATTTTTTTTAGTTGTAGCTCCATAAAAAGACATTGCAAAGAACATTACTGAAGAAGCTATAAAAGCTACGGCAATTGAAGAAATCTGGTATACAATAAATATAGAAGAAAGTGTGATTCCATTGATGACAGAGTAGGCTAATAATCCTAAAACTGCTGTCTGTAAAGAAATTTTACGGATTGAGGCAGAAAGTCCCCATACCAATGCAATTTCTGCAACTAAAAAAATCCAGAATCCGACAGCAGAACCGCCAAATAAAAATCTTCCAAAAGAAGAAAGCCCTGTTTCATTATAGATACTGGCTGCAGTAAAAAAGGCGGTAACTGCGCTAATTAAAAGGGCAGCTCCCATCCAGGCATAAGTTTTGGTGATAAATTTTGATTTTTCTGATTCAAAAGCAGTAACTGTTCTTTCCATAAAGTAAAAACTCCTTATTAAAAAGATAATGGAATTATGAGCAACTTGCAAGAAAAACTATCTAAATTCCTGCTGTAAATTTTCCGATATTAAAAGGGAAGAAAATGTTTTCTGGGAGAAAAACTAAATATGAAAAAAATAATTTCAACTTCACTGATTATAATTTCAATCTTTGTACTTCTTGCATGTGTGACAACTCCAAAACAGCAGTCTGTTCACGAACTGATTATGCAGGGGCGTTATGATGAGGCCAAAGATTTATTTAACAATAAAACAGATATAAATGCTTTAGATGCTGATGGAAATACGGCATTACATTTAGCTGCACGTGCAAATGAAGCTGATCTGGTCAGTTTTTTGATTATAAAGGGCGCTGATACAGAAGTTAAAAACAACAACGGAGATACAGCCCTTCATGTTGCAATCAAAAACAATTGTCTTGAAGCTTCAAAAGTTCTTGCAATAGTTCATGGTGATATTTTCGCAAAAGATGCCCAGGAAAACACTGCCCTTGAATTAGCACTTGCTAAAGGCGATAAATGGTATGAAGCAATGATTACCAAACAGACCGGTGAAATCCGCAGTGAAGACGGAGAATCAATCGTTCATTATTTTGTTAAAACCCGTGATGAAAAAGCAATTAACCGCTGCATTCAGGTTGGCGTTCCGCTTTCTGTAAAAGACAATTCAGGAAAAATTCCGCTTGCACTTGCTTTTGAAACTGCAGAAAATGCTGCATCAGTACGAATTGCAGCAAAACTCATTCTGGCTGGTTCTGATTTAGTCCGTGGTGATTTTGCTTATTTTGAAGATGCAGTGCGCACCCACAATATGATTATCCGTTTTTATGACGGTCAGACACCTCTGCATATTGCAACAATTGACGGACATACAGGTATTGTTGATTACATTTTAAATGACAAAACTTCTGTAAGAACAGTTGATATTCTTGCAGCTCAGGATATTTCAGGTGCTACTCCTCTTCATGAAGCTGTCCGCTACGGAAGAGTTGATATTGCCCATCTTTTGTTAACAAACGGAGCAAATATAAATGCCCTCGATTCACTTGGAAAAACTCCGATGCTTCTGATTATGCCTGTTGAAGCTCAGGAAAAGATTTATACACTTTTGATTCAAAGCAATGCAAATGTAAATCAGAAGGATATGTACGGAGATACAGTTCTTCATGTTGCTACAATGGCAGATTCTCCGGTTCAGGTTCTTTCGCTTTTGGTAAGCAACGGTGCTCAAATCAATGAGCGCAATAAGCAGGGCGTTACTCCTCTTTGTCTTGCAATTGAATGTCAGCACCCGCAGCAGGTAAAATTCTTTGCTCAGAACGGCGCTGATATTTATGCAGAAGACATGAACGGAAATTCTCCTCTTTCAAAAGCTCTGGAACAGGAAAGTCCTGAAATGCTTTCAACTCTTGTAAGTGCAGCCAATATTGCTTCAAAAGATTCAAGCGGAAATACAGCCCTTCATGCAGCTGTTAATAAAGATGCTCCTTTTGACCATATCAAATATCTGGTTGATGCAGGAGCTGACGTAAACGCAAGAAATAAAAATGGTGATTCAGTTCTGTTTTTAACAGTTCAGAAAAACAGACGTGATGCAGGTGACTTGCTTCTCGAAAAAGATGCAGATATTTTTGCAACAAACACACAGAACAATTCTCCGCTTCGTGTAGCTTTAACCCGCGGAGGTGAGCTTCAGGACTGGCTTATTACATCAAAGACATTGAATTCAACTGATGGAAGCGGAAATACACCTCTTCATTATGCTGCAGAATGGAAACTCAACAATGCAATTGTTTCGCTTATCCAGAAAGGTGCAAAAGTTCAGGCAAAAAATGCAAACGGCGAAACAGCTCTTTTTTCTGCCGTTAGGGGAGACAGTCCTTCTACAATCAACATTCTGATTGATAACGGCCTGGTTATTGATTCTAAAGACAAACTCGGCCGTGATAATCTTGGAAATACGCCGCTTCATGCTGCTGTAAAATGGAATGCTTTTTCTGCGGCAAAAACCCTGATTTCCCTTGGTGTTGATGTAGATGCACAGAATTTGAGCGGAAAGACGGCTTTGAGTGATGCCTGCCGCTCCGCCAAAAAGGAAATGTCCGTGCTTTTGATTCAGAACGGGGCTGATATAAATGCAACTGATGCTACCGGACGGACGGTTTTGATGGACGCTATTTCGAGCAATAATGAGGAAATGGTTAAGCTTCTTCTTGGTTACGGGGCTAACGTTCATGTTCAGGAAATGTTCGGCCGTAATGCATATCATGATGCAGCCCTTACCGGCAATATCGGCATTATCAATATGATTAGAAAAGCCGGCGGAAATCCTCTTTCACGTGATTCCGGCGGAGATACGCCTTTGTCACTTGTCCTTCGCGCTGATATTAATATTATTAAGGCTGTTCTTGGCAACGACACAACAATTGTTGATTCTGACGGAAATACACCGATTCATATTGCGGTTCAGAAAAATGTCAGCAAAAAGACAATGACTCAGCTTTTGAATATCGGCTATCCTGTGAGCCAGCGGAACGGAAAAGGAATGACAGCACTTAATGAAGCTGTTGCAAAAAATCAGAAAAATCTTGCTTTAGTGCTTCTTGAATATGGAGCAGATCCTTTTATTGCGACAAATACAGGCGATAATGCCCTTACAGAAGTATTCAAAACAAAGAATCTTGAAATCCTTGATGCAATTGTAAAATATAACGCAACACGAACTGACCGGCAGGGAGACGGAATTCTTCATTACGCTGCCCGGACAGCAGATAAAACAATTGTCCAGCATTTGGCAGGAATGAGCCTTGACAAAACCGCTCAGAACATTTCCGGCGAAACTGCCAGTGAAATGGCAAGCCGCTGGGGCAGAAGTGATGTAGCTGAAATGCTAAGATAAAAATATAAACTGTTAGAATAAAACTCTATTTTCTCTATTTTACTCTCTTGTTACATAGAAATGTGATAAGAGAGTTCTTATTTTTAAATCTTTATTTTTACAGAATATGGAAATTTATCATAAAATAATACTATTAAAAAAAAGGAGAGAAATATGAAAAAGTTTTTTGTTTCGGTATTCTCTTTAATTTCTCTTGTTTTTATTACTGTCTGTACGGAAGAAACTGTAACAAATAATTCCAACTTAACAGCTGGTACGTATTTTTCTGATTACGAAACATTTACTACAAATCGGTCGGCTTGGACGGAACCCGATTCTTACAAATTTAATTATGATTTCAGATTTGGTGATTCTGTTGTTATTTTAGGAATAAGCGTACAAGTTGAAAATGGAACTGCTATATTTGATTATGGAAATGAAACAGAAGAAAGCATTGAAGAATTAAAAAGTTTTTCTTGGGGAAATATTGCATTTGAAAATATAAGTCAAATGTATGATTATCTTGAAAACCGTTATAAACAAAAACTTGCAAACGGAAACACAGATTACCGAATTGAATATTCTGTCACGTATAAATCAGATGAAAATTATGGCAATTATCCTGTAATTATTTCAGAAAACATGACGGACATAAAACATCCGGACATTGTTGGCTATGGAGGAGTTTATATCAAATTGAACAGTTTTTCGATAACTGATACAGAATAAAATTCCTTATTTATAAATTAAAAAAATTGCGGGCACTTTCTCGATTGGAAGTGCCTTTTCTTTTTTCCATTGGGCTACAGTCTTTGTTTTGATGAATTCGTCTTTCGTGGTGATTCCTGAGGCAATGCACAGTTTTGTTTCGGCTTTGCATGTTTTTAAAATCGCTTCGAACATTTTCTGGTTTCTGTAAGGCGTTTCGATGAAAAGCTGGGTCTGATTTTCTTTGTAAACCTTGTTTTCAAGCTGCCTGATTTTGCTTTCCCGCTCGCCGTTTTTTACAGGAAGATAGCCGTTAAAAGCAAAATTCTGACCGTTAAAGCCCGAAGCCATTAAAGCCATAATCATTGAATTCGGGCCTACAAGCGGAATTACGCGCAGGCCTTTTTTCTGGGCAAGTTCTACTGCACGGCTTCCAGGATCTCCTATGCACGGACAGCCTGCATCAGAAATTACGCCCATTGATTCGCCTTTTTCGAGCGGAACAAGAATTTTAGACAAATCAGCTTTTTCGTCCGTGTGTTCACTTAATTCAGTAAAAGTGCAGTCGTCAATCGGAAAACTTTTGTCTAAGGAAATTAAAAATCTTACGGCAGCTTTCCGGCTTTCTACGATAAAATGCCGGATGTTTTTGACTACTTCGAGATTGTATGAAGGTAAAACCTGTTCGTTTGGAGTTTCTCCCATAGGACAGGGAATTAAATAAAGGGCTGTCTGCATGTTTTTATTTTAGCAGAAATTCTTCTGTGCGTTCAATTGCATCTTTTCCCCAGTACTCGCAGAGCATGTCACGGGCTTCTTTTTTTATGTATTCTGAAACTCTTTTTTGAAGCTGTTTTACATTGTTAAGACAGTAAAATTTTGCAAGTCTTTGTAAAGATTTCATTTCTTCTTCAGACGGCGGATTTCCATTCTGAGTTTCTGTTTCTGCCCAGTCGTAAAGGGCGGTGATTATGCCTGAAGCCGAGCAGACTTTCTGCCATTCTTCAAGATTTTTGATTTTTCTGCCTGTTATTCCCGTTCCCTGCCGGTACAAATAGACAGGTTCATCGATGCCGGCATATTTTTCTGAAAATCTTGCTATAAAAAAATACTGCAGGACTTCTTCTGCCATGTGGGCATAAATGAACGGAATCTGACTGAAAGCTTTCTGATAAACAGTTTTGCGGATAAGTTTTGAAGCAATTACGGGACGGTATTTTCCGTTTATGAAACATTCTTCAAAAACCTTTCTGCCTTCAAGAATCCCCTGAAATGCCTGAAATTCGTTCCGGCTTTCTACATGATTTTTTAATTCGCTGTCCATTGTTACGCAGTTTCCCTGAACTATATCAGCATCATTTTTAACAGCTGCTTCATAAAGAAAAGAAAGTGCATTTTGCGCAAGTGCATCATCGGAATCGAGCATGAAAATGTATTCGCCTTCTGCTTCTTCTACAAGACGGCGGCGTACTTCGATAAGGCAGAGGGTGCGAGAGTTTTCAAGAAAATGGACAGGAAAATCCACGCATTTTTGAAATTTTTTGACAATTTTTTTTGCAGTTAAGCCGTTTTCGTCTCTGCCGTCGCTTGCATCGCTTAAAACAAGGACTTCAATTTCCTTAAAATTCTGAGAAGCGATGCTTTGCAAACATTCTGCCAGCCATTTTTCAGTGCGGAAGACAGGAATGCACACGGAGATTTTGGGAACAGGCATTTAGTTTTAGTCGCGGTTTTTGCAATAGCCCAAAGGACTTTCATCGTAAGGTGAACCGCCCCAGTAAAATTTTATTTCGTCTGTTTGTTCTTCACTGTCAAAGAACACAGGTAAAGAAGATTTTATTTCATATTCTCTGGTTTCTTTAGAGTCTTCGTCAAAAATGACTGCTTTGTTTATATTTTTATAGCTGAATTTTGTTTCATCATCGTCATTATCTTTGTAAAAGAAGAAACCATTGTCTGCAATGATAAGTTTTTTAGGCTTTATAGCTATGAATTTCTGTGGTCCGAAAAGACAGCCTGTTGATGAAGGCTGGTAAACATTATGCGTAGAATTATATTCATCAATTTTTGTTTTGAATGTGGTATTTTTTGTAATTGATGAATCTGCATAGAGCTCACATGTAGTAAAAGTTGATAAATTTATTTTTACAATTGCACCGCGTGAATAATGAGTAAATGGCGGGTCTGCTTCTGAATCGTAGAAAGCTTCCTGTATATTTACTTCCCTCAAAAGTGCATACAGATTTCCGTTCTGAACGGTCATATCTGTAATTTCTGCATTATCGGAAAGTGTTTCTGCAAAAAGTGGTGCTGCCTGATAAACCAGAACAGTCTTTAACCCTGAAGCTATACTTTCGGACAGGCTTATTTGTGAAGTTTTTTCGTTTGATTCAGTTGTTTCTGTGTATGTTACAGGCACTTTAATAAATACAATATGATTCAATTCGCTTTCGGAATATGTGCAGCCAGCGGAAAGAAAAATGCAGCCGTTTCTTGTTACGGTTGTTAAATCGTCATTTTCATCATTTGTTTCTGCATTTTCTTCTAAATAAACTGCAAAATCAAAATAATTTGAAACAGAAACAGTACCGTCTAAATAATTTGAAATATTGGAAGCTTGAAAGACTTGGGAATGAATTTGATTTTCTTCATCGTATGCTGCAATGTAAAAATCACTTTCCATAGAACCGCCGTAAAAAAGAAGACCGGAATTTTTTTCTTTGTAGAGTTTGACATCAGAAATATACAAACTATTTGTGCCAGCTGTTGCTTCACCGTTTTTATAAATTGTAGTTCCGTCTGTGTAATAAACATTGCTTTCTGAGTCAACGATAAAATCTGTAAAAGCATTTCCGGCTGAATAAGTTTCTTCCGGTTCTGAATCTGAGGAGGAACTTAAGAAGTTTCTGTCAAATTTGTAAAGCGCATAGTGAGTTTCATCCAGGTTAGGATCATCTTCCGCTCGCTTGTTGTAGAGAATTACACTGCTTGCAACTGCTTTGTCTGCCATTTTAAGGGAAATGCGGGTAGCCCCGCTGGATGAAAGTTTGATTTCTGACTGGCTTCCCGTGTAAAGAAGAGTCTGTTCACCGTCAGTAACAGAATAAATATCAACTTTGATGGAATAAGTTTCTGAAGTTCTTAAGC
This sequence comes from Treponema sp., assembly GCF_045657965.1. GTDB lineage: Bacteria > Spirochaetota > Spirochaetia > Treponematales > Treponemataceae > Treponema_D. Next base: position 25,509 of record NZ_JAZOUG010000299.1, read on the forward strand.
CTGTAAAAGTAATGACAGGGCTTTGCGAAAGAAAATCAGCGTAGGTGGTTGAATAGCTTTGTGAATTATAATATGAGGATGAGCCTTCGATTGTGGCAGTAATTTTAATCTGGGTGGAAGAAGTGAGAAGTGCTCTTGAATTAGAAAGTACGCCTGAAGGAATTGAAAAAGAAATGCCCTGGTTTTCACAAGAGCGGTCAGCTAAAGAACATGAAGCAAAAAAAATCGAAAATATAGAGAGAATGAAAAATACTTTAAATTTCATAAAATCCTCCTTGAATTAATGTTAAAATTATAACGGGGAGGGGGTAGGTTATACAACACTTTAAAAACAAAATAATGCAAATTCCGGGTTTTTAAATTCCTGTCTTGTACGCACAGCTTTTCTGTGATAATCTGAGCTTACTTTTTTGGAGAAAATGACATGAAAATTTTAATCAGACCGCATGATATAGGAAAGGGAAGCGCCGACTGGCTTGGTACAAACGCTCACGAATGGGGCTTTGACGGCGTTCAGCTTGCGATTGCAAAGGCTGTCGAAGGTCAGAACGGAAATCCGGGAACGCTCACGCCGGAAGTAATTTCTGAAATCCGCACCGGCTTTAATTCGCACAATGTAGAAATTCCTCTTCTGGGTGCATATTTTAATCCAGTGCACTCAAACAAAGACAAAGTAAAGGCTGGGGCCGAAAAATATGCCGACCACCTGCGTCATGCTGCACAATTCGGTGCAAAGTTCGTTGCTTCGGAAACCGGAAGCTACAACGATGACAAATGGACTTACAATCCGAAAAACCAGACAGAAGAAGCTTTTCAGGAAGTCAAAAAGATTTTCGCTCCGATGCCTGCCATTGCAAAAGAGGCCGGAGTCTGCATGGCTCTTGAGGGCGCATGGGGACACTGCATGTACAAGCCTGAAATGCTCAAACGACTCGCCGACGAAATCGATCCGGGGCAGGAAAATTTTCGTTTCATTGTTGATATTTACAATTACCTTTACATCGGAAACCACGAAGAGCGGGCAAAGATTTTTGAAACCTGCCTTAAACTGTTCAAAGGCAAAATCGCAGGCTTCCATTTAAAAGATTATGTCGTAAACGGCGAAGAACTTGAAATTGCACCTCTCGGAAAAGGCCTTATGGGCTGGAAGGACTTCCTTCCAATTATAAAGAGCGAATGCCCGGACGCATACCTGATTTTCGAAGGGGTAAAGGATGTTCCGAATTCGCTTGAATTTGTCCGAAGCATTGTCGGCTAATCCATGCAGGTGCGACCGCCCCATTCTTTACTGTGAGCTTTTTCGTGGGCTAATGTGGCTTCAAAGTCGGCCACAGGGTCGCAGTTAGCCTCAATCTGGCGGGCTGTGGAGTTGAGCCGCTTTATGCATTCACTTTTATCGTTATAGCCAAGCTTTGATTTTTCGATTGCATCCCCTAAAATACGGATGGATTCATCGTAAATTTTAAGCGGTACCGGGAAGGGGTGTCCGTCCTTTCCGCCGTGGGCAAAACTGAATCGGGCAGGGTCGGAAAATCTGCTCGGAGTCCCGTAAATCACTTCGCTTACAAGCGTGAGGCTCTGAAGAGTGCGCGGCCCTAGCCCCGGCGTGAGTAGAAGGCTTTCAAAGTCTTTGTTGTTATTCTCGTAGGCTGTCGCCAAAACTGCGCCAAGCCGTTTTAAATCCACGTCTTCTGCACGCACATCGTGATGGTCAGGCATGACAAGGTTTCGGTCGTTTCTAAGCTCGAAGGTAAGTGCGTAATCTTCATTAGAAATTTTTGCGATTTCTTTAATCATTTTGTCCGGATTTTCCTGCGTGAGCGTGAGGATTGTACTTCGCGTTTCTTTGGCGGCCGAGTCCGTAAGATTCAAAATCTTGCCCTGATTTTCGCCTGTGACTCCTGAGTGGGGAGTTTCTACAAATGAGCGCAGGTTTTCTGAAGACCAGTGGTATCGCCGTGCTGTTTTTGTAAGGGTGTTCATTCCCTGCTGAACGACAGTCCAGTCTCCTTCATCGCTTAAAATAAAATTGTGCATGTAGAGCTGAAATCCGTCCTGAACGGCACATCCGTCAACTTTTGCTGTGAGCTTGCTCGCGTTTACAAGTTCGTTTCCGTTTAAGCCGGTTGCATCTGCAAGAAAAAGCAGTTCGTCCGGCGTTTTTCGGGAATATTTACCCCTTCCGCCGCACACGCAAAGGCCGAATTCCCGTGCGCGCTCGTTGATTCCGCGTTTAAGGGCATACATTACGCTTGTGGTAATTCCGCTTGAATGCCAGTCCATTCCAAGAACTGCTCCAAGACTCTGAAACCACAGCGGGTCAGAAAGACGGGTGAGAACTTCTTTTTTTCCGTAATTGATAAGCAGGGCTTCGATAATTTCTGTTCCGAGCAGTTTCATTCTGTCTGCAAGCCATTTCGGAACAACTCCTGTGTGAAGCGGTAAATCTGCGTATCCAGAGCGTTTGAGCATGATGAGAGTATATCAGATATTCTGATGATGAATAATCAGCCATAATTGCGGAAGTACAACAACAGCAAAAAAAGCCAGACTTATCCATGTAAATGTTTTTATAAATGCAAATGCTTTTCCCGGATACTCTCTTATGTAGAGCCTTAAATTAATTACACTTGCAAGACTTCCGATAATCGAACATAATCCGGCACTGTCGAGTCCGTAGAGAAGAGCCCTTAAATCTGTAGAAAAAGGATAGAGTACAATACTTGCCGGTACATTTGAAATTATCTGACTGAGTAAAATGCTCCATAAATACTCATGACCTGCCACTGATTTTTCGAGAAAGACCGAAATTGCAGGATGACGGCAGATTGAAGATGAAAATGTAAAGAAACACAAGAAAGTAAGAAGAAGAACGTAATCTGTTTTTATAAGAATTTTTCTGTCTCCGATTAAAAGTGTTATAAAAACAAGCGCAAGAACTGCCGGATAAAATTGAGTGCGGGTAACAATGGAAGCAACTACAATCACAAAAAGCGTAATGTACATGATTTTGCGGCCGCGGTGTGTTTTTTCTGTACTGGAACAATCGGATTTATTTGTTTTACAGGCAGCTTCCCCCAGGCTGTCAGCTTCGCAGTTAGAATACATATAATCTGTGTTAATCTGTGTGCATCTGTGGATTTTTCGACCATATAGCACTGAAATAAACACGAGCAGAAGAAATGCACTGAAAATCCAGAGAGGCAGCATCATCAGTATAAAGTCAGGGGTAGAAATGCCGCTTTGTGCATAAAGAAAAAGATTCTGCGGACTTCCGAATGGCATTAAAAGAGAACCGCGGATTGCTGCAATGTTTTCAAATGTTAAGACTGGAAGAATAAATTTTTCCTGCCCTGCCTTGCGGAACATAATTATGGTAAGCGGAACAAAAATAATCAGCGAAACATCATTGGTAACAAACATTGATGAAAAGAAAACGCAGAATACAAAAAAAACTGTCAGGCTTTTCAGTGAAGAAAATTTACCGGTCATTTTTAAAAGCGGTTCGAATATATTTTCGCTTTTAAAGCCTTCAAGTACTGAAAGCAGCATAAAAAGAGTGGCAAGGGTGCGCCAGTTGATATCGTGCAGAAGTTCTTTTGATGGCGGTGTAATAAAAAGTGAAATAATTGCTGCAACAAGTGAAACAGAAAGCATTATATCTTTTTTAAACAGATTTTTTATTTTAACGGCAAAATTTTCCATGGCTAGAATAATAGCAGTAAAACAGGAAAATGCAAATTAGTATGTTATGTTTATTCATTGTAAAGTATTTTAATCAATGTTAATATAGAAAACATGGAAGCAAGATATTTACCGATTGGCATTCAGGATTTTGAGGATTTACGAAACAGGGGCTGCATCTATGTTGATAAAACGCCTTTCGTCTATAAGCTGGTAACGGAAGGTAAACCATATTTTTTAAGCCGTCCGCGTCGCTTCGGAAAAAGTCTTCTGCTTTCAACTTTAGAATATTATTTTCTTGGTAAAAAAGACTTATTCAAAGGTCTTGCAATCGAAAAACTGGAAAAAAACTGGACAGAGTATCCTGTCTTAAAAATCAGCTTCGGCGGCGGATCTTACGAAAATAATGAAAAACTGCTTTCGATGCTGGATTTTATTCTTAATAAAAATGAAAATATATTTGGACTGGAAAAACAGTCGGACAATCCTGCCGTACGTCTCAGTAATTTGATTATGACAGCAAACAGTCAGACAGGAAAGCAGGTCGTTGTTTTAATCGATGAATACGACAAACCGATTCTGGACGCTCTTTACACAGAATACGAAGAACAGAACCGTCAGGAATTAAGAAACTTTTACAGTCCTTTGAAAGATTTGGACAAATACATCCGCTTTCTTTTCATAACCGGAATTACGAAAGTCAGCCATGTAAACATTTTCAGTGGGTTAAACCAGCTTGACGACATAAGTCTGAACAGCAGCTATTCTTCTTTGTGCGGAATAGCCGAGTCGGAACTTGAAGAATATTTTATGCCTGAAATCAAAGCCCTCGCAGAAAGTCAGGAAATGTCCGTTTCTGATACTAAAACAAAACTTGCTGAAATGTATGACGGTTATCATTTTACGCATGATGTTGAAGGAGTGTACAACCCGTTCTGCCTTCTTAAATGCTTTAAAGAAAAAGATTTCGGTTCCTACTGGTTTGAAAGCGGCACCCCGACTTTCCTTGTGAAGACCCTTCAGAACCAGCCGTTTTTCCTTTCGACTCTAATCAACGGCAAAAAGGCAAAAGAGGACAATTTCAAAAATTATGACCCTGACTCAAAGAACATGCTGCCTGTGATTTATCAGAGCGGATACCTTACAATCAAAGGATTTGAGAAAACGAGGCGCATCTACACGCTTGATTTTCCGAACCGCGAAATCGAGGAAGGATTTTTGAATGTCCTTCTGAAAAAATTCGTAAAAGTGCCTGACGACGACATGGGACTTGCAATTGATAATGTAGTGGATGCCTTGGATTCCCATGATATCGACCGGCTTCTTGGAATCATAAAGGCTGCAATTGCAGATTTACCTACAATCGTCAAAAAAGACATGTGCGAAAACTATTACGAATCTGTTACACACCTTATGTTCAGAATGACCGGCTACAATGTTTTTTCGGAGCTTCAGTCTGTTGCTGGAAGAAGCGATGTAATCGTCACGACAAAGGACAGCGTTTTTATTTTCGAACTTAAGATGGACAAAGGCCGAAACTTCGAAGAAGTGGCAGAAGAAGCTCTGACTCAAATTGATGCCAACGGCTATTCAGAACGGTTTGCTGTAAGCGGAAAGCAGATGTATAAAGTCGGAGTTGTATTCTCAAGCGACGGCAAGGGAATGCTCGGCTGGAAGTATTAAAATAACGAAAACGCCTGAGTTTTAAGTTTTGTATATCTCCAAAAAGTCCATTACAGTTACTAAAAAATCACTTTATAAATAAGAGTATTCTTGGAAAAAGAATAAACTGATTGCACGATGCACAGGGACTGTCTTAAAATTTAGTTATGAATTCAAACCTGTATAATCGGGAATATCAGCGGCTTGAATACACGCCTTACGGCGAAATCTGGATAGAAAAGACAAACAACTCAGGCAACAAATTTCTGCCGTACAAGTTTACGGGTAAGGAGATGGATGAAGCACGTCGGAATAATGCAAATTTACCGGGCATGGGAGGTGTATTTAATCACATCAATGGCAATTTGTACCACTATGCAGGGAATAATCCGGTACGCTATATCGACCCGGATGGAAAGATTGATTTACCCTATATGTCACCAAAAGATTTCTTCAGTTTCCTTATCGAACATGATAGCGGAGCTAAAACTGCAAAACTGTACGCAGATGCAGCTAACAGAGACAAATCTGCACAAGCACTAGCGAAAGATGTTACGATAGCAGCTGGAAAGGAAATGGCAGCAGATGCACTTGAGGGTGTCGCTACCATTTCGGAAGTTTCAAGCGAAGTTCTTTCGGATTTAGCACTTGAAACATCTATAATACAACCTGAATTTAGTGCTGGGGCTGGAACTGCATCGACAATCTGTTCTGCCATAGAGGTTGCTGCACGGTCTGGTAAAGCTGCAATTACAGGTGAGCAAGAAGATATTGATAAAGCGAAAGAAACTGCCGTGAAAAATGGTGGAAGTTATGTTATTGGAAAGATTTCTGGTTCCTTTACAAAAAAACTACCTCAAGGAATATCTAATTTTGTATCTGGCACAGCAAGTAAACAATTTGAAAAAAACTTTGATAAATATACTACAGAGGAACAAGAATGACAGGAATCTTACTCTTTGCTGAAGCAACTTGTTTTATTGGCTATTTTAAAGATAAAGATTTTATTTTTTTATTGTTACCTTTATCGATAGTTAATTTCGTTATTGAACTAAAGTCCGAAAAAGAGATAAATACATGGAATTTATCTCGGCATATTGGTTCAATAGTAGTATATACTGTATTTCTAATTAATTATTTTGTAGGTATTTTTTGATTACCTTAGTATATCCTTTTCCGCTAAGTCATGTATAGCGGAATTTTCGCCAATCTCAACTCCCACAAATAGTAATTTGCCGGAGTATAGGAAAAATCAGCGAAAAAAAACGCTGGATTAAGTTAAAAAAGAGAGGAAAATGATTGTTTTAGAGGAAAAATTCAACA
>NZ_JAZOUG010000300.1:0-6262 GCF_045657965.1 Treponema sp.
TTTTGTTTCTTCTTCATCAAGTTCTGTATCTTCATTTAGTTTTAACTTTGCTTCTGAAATTTCTTTAACAGCAAAATTAAGGAAGTCAATTTTTTGAGCCTTATCTCTGTCATCACTGTTCATTTCATCTAAAAGTTTTCGCTTAGAAACTAGTTGTGAATAAAGTGATGTGAATTCCTGAACTTTATCTGTGAGACCTGCATAAGAATCCAAAAACTTACGGTGCTCACTTACCTTCATAAGTGACTGATGTTCATGCTGACCATGAATATCAATTAGAAATGAACTGAATTCTGCTAAATCAGAGCGGGTAACAGGAGAACTTCCAATCCAGGCTCCGGATTTTCCATTTTCACGAATTACCCGACGGAGCAAAACTCTGCCGTCTTCGGTTTCAATTCCATGTATACTAAGCCATTCAAAAGCATTAAGCGGTTCTTCATCTTCTTTTAAATCACGTACTGCAGCAGGAGCCATTCCAAGATAAAATGTACCCGAAACACTTGATTCATGTGCTCCACCTCGAATCTGCTCTACACCAGCCTTGCCGCCAAGCAAAAAAGTAAGGGCACCAATTAAAAGAGATTTTCCGGCACCTGTTTCGCCGGATAAAACTGTAAATCCGGAACCAAATTCTACATATGCTTTATCAATCAAAGCAAAATCTTTAATTGTTAAATCTTCAAGCATGCTGTGGACCTCCAGACCAGTTTAATTTTGAGCGAAGTGCATTATAAAATTTTTCTTTTGTGCAGCCAATAAGCCGTGCTTTTTCTTCTATCTGATGGATTTTAATTACATCGCCCACGTGTAAATCCACAGGAATCTGACCGTCAACACTTATGACAACATCGGAAATGCGGGACGGTAAAATTTCAATTTCAATCTGCCCCTCCGGACTCAATACAATCGGCCGGCTGGAAAGAGAAAAAGCGTTCATTAAAGTTAAAACCATGGCATCTAAGCCAGGATCAATAATAGGACCGCCGGCACTTGCAGAATATGCTGTAGAGCCGGTTGCCGTTGAAATGATAATTCCGTCAGCTTTTATTTCACCAAGAGGAACTTTGTCATATAAAACATTGAATGAAATAGTATGTGCCGCAGTTTTACCGCAGATTACAATATCATTTAAGCCGGTTGCTGTAAGACGACGCTGCCCGGCACGGAGCAAATCTGCCCGAAGCATTCCCCTTTCATCAATTACAGAATTTCCAGCCAGAAAATCATCAAGTTCTTTTTTCCATTCATCCCGCTGAACACTTGCGATAAACCCGAAAGAACCAAAATTAATCGGAAAAATAGGAATTCCAAGAGAAGCACATCCGCGGGCTGCAAACAAAACAGTACCGTCACCTCCCATTGTAATTACAAAATCATAGCCATAAAAAGGATACTGCTCAGAAAAGCCGTTAAACACAAAAATATCTGCCTGAATCTTCAGTTTTCTGAGATAAGCCTGTATTTCTGAACCGAGACTTTTTGATTCTTCTTTAAAACTATTCACTACAATGAGAGACTTTTTTACCTGCATAATTCTTTTTATTTACGGCAATGTTCCCAAAACTTTTGCAATTTTTGTTGCAGCTTCAGACCCCAATCTTGGATAAAGCGGAAAAAGCACACAACGAAGATAAAGTGACTTTGCATGAATAAAATTTGCACGTTCCTGCTCATCAAGCAGAGAAATTACAGATTTTTCATATGCCGGTCGTACTTCTACATCTTTTCGGGAAGCATATTGCTTAACATCCTTAAAACTTCCATTCAAGACTACCGGAAAAGACCAGATTGTTGAACAGTCGCCGTCACCTCTGACAAAAGTTTTATTTTTGCCGCTCATAAGTGATTTCTGAAAAATAGCAAAAAGACCCTTTCTAGCCTGTTCGTTACGGGTAAATTCTTTAAGCTGAATATAGGCTAAAGCGCTGTTCATATCACCTAAAATATCAGTTTCTGGCGCTTCATCTGTAAATTTTTTAAGGACAATCCATTCACGCCTTTTTGGAGCAAGAAGCACCGCCCCGCCACCAGAAGTAACAGTATCTTCAGATTCAAGTCCAAGAATAGCAAAAAGACCTGCCATACCGGCTTTTTTAGATTCTATTCCTTTTTCAGAAGCAGTTTCTTCGGCAGATTCTGTAAAAGACGGATAAACAGCTCCAACAGAATGCGAAATATCTTCAACAACAGGCACACCCAAATCCAGAATTTTCTGAATTTCAGGCAGGATACCCATATTTTCGCTTAAAAGCAGAATCCGCCCGCCATTTTTAAGGCCTTCCTGAACAATTTCTGAAGTTACAAGCCCGGTATTTTCATCAACATCAAGAACAAGCGGAACAAATCCCAGATTTTTTACAGCAGTATAATGCCACGACGGCGCCAGAGCTGAAATCATAACAGACTGCCCTGCTTCCAGATTTAATGCTTTTGCTACATAAGAAAAAGCAATTGCAGGACTTCTAAAAGCCACCGCACCGTCACAGCCGGTAAATTCTTTAACAGTCTGAATAAATTTTGCGTTTAACTCGCCTGGTCCCAACTTTTCGTCAACCATGCAAGTTAAAACAGCATCCATTTCTTTTCTGCGGATAGTAGAGCTAAATGTTTGAATCATTATTCTTCGCCACTACCTTCGCCAGGAGCAATAATTTTTTGAAGTTCTTTAGCATTAAACAAGCGTCTGATATCAAGCATGATTAAATATTTATCTTCCTGACGAATAACGCCATGAATATATTCAGTACCAATACCAGAAATCATCTGAGGCGGATCTTTAATGTCTGCTGTATCTATAGTTACAACACGGGCAATACGGTCAATTATAATACCAATTCTGTTATTCTCGATGTTGAGAATGATAAATCCGCCTTCAAATTCTTCATCTCCTTCATCAGCAGCCAGTTTTTGAATCTGAAAACGTTTATGAAGATTGATTACCGGAATAATTTCGCTTCGAAGATTAAAAATTCCCTCAACATAGTACGGAGCATTCGGTATAGGACGAACCTTCGTTACTTTTACAATCTCTTTTACATCCATGATGTCTACACCGTAGATTTCACCGCCAAGCTGGAATGTAACTAACTGAATTTGTGTATTTTCTGCCATATTTCCTCCGAATTACTCACCAAGTAATTTTTTTGCTTCCAGGAATTCTGAAATACCTGTAGCAACTTTTTTTGCTTCACGCATTGCCAGAACTACAGTTGCCGGCTTATGAACGACATCGCCGCCTGCAAAAACGCCACGTTTTGTTGTCATTCCGTATGGTTTTTGTTTTGTGACTACGAAACCGCCTTCATCTGCATCGATTCCTTCTGTTGTACTGATAATGCGTGCTGCAGGACGGGAACCAATTGCAATAAGAATTTTATTTGCAGGAATAACAACTTCACCTTCTGGTGTCTGGCATTTAAGGCCTTTAACAACACCGTTTTCACCAACATATTCAACAGGAGCATGCTCCCATTTAAAGTCAACACCATCTGAAATTGCACCATCATATTCAGCTTTTGCGGCTTTCATAAATTCTACTGTTTTACGGTATGCAACAGTAACTTTTTTTGCCTTCATGCGGACAGCTGTACGGCAGGCATCCATTGCAACATTACCAGCACCAATAACAATAACTTCATCACCTTCATCAATTGGTACTTCTGATTTTTCGACATTTCCATCCTGATAAAGGCGAACCATTCGAAGCAGGTAATTTGACTGGATAATGCCTTTGAGTTCTTTGCCAGGAATATCAAGATCTTTAGAAAGAGCTGTACCGGTTCCAATAAAGACAGCATCAAAGCCGTTTTTGAAAAGATCATCAAGAGTAAGATCTACGCCGACCATTGTATTTGTAACGAACTGAACGCCTAAATCAGCGATTTTTTTTGTTGTATTTCGAACAACATCTTTTGGAAGACGGAATTCCGGGATTCCGTAAAGAAGGACACCGCCCGGCTCACTTTCACCTTCGTAAACAACGACTTCATATCCTTTGCGTGCCAGATCACCTGCAACGGTAAGACCTGCAGGACCGGAACCTATAACAGCAACTTTACCGCCGATTTTTTCGATTTTCTTTTCACGGTTAAGATTAAGATTATTGTCAAAATCAGCAGTAAAGCGTTCAATCATGCCGATTTTAATACCTTTTCCAGCCTTTGCAAGAACACAATGACCTTCACACTGATTTTCATGCGGACAAACACGTCCGCAAATAGCAGGCAGATTACTTCGCTGTGCAATAATACTTGCTGCCTCGCCAAAATTACCAAGAGAAACCGCATGATTGAAAGCCGGAATGTCATTTTCGATTGGACAGCCGGTGCGGCAAAGCGGCTTAGGGCAGTTCAAGCATCGTCGGGCTTCAGCGATTGCTTCCTGAATTGTATATCCTTTAATTTCTTCTTCCATAACTTAATTTAGACCTCATTAAAAAAATTCTAGTACTTATAGTATAACGATAGATTCTGTAAATTGCAAATTCAATCTACAATAAATAAAGTTATTGAATAAACTTTCTCCACACCAAGTTCTTTCAAATTTCTTGCACAGGCTTCAATTGTTGAACCGGTTGTAAGAACATCATCAATAATCACAAGGTTTTTTTCCATTTTGGGAATCAGCTTACTGATTTTTTTTCTGCTTTTTAATGTATATGACAAAGAAATTCCTTCAATTCTTTGAAAGCGGTCTAGTTTTTTCTGCTGTATATGAGAAAGACGGGTTAAAAGCCTTGTAACTTTTATATTCCACGCTTTTTCCAAATAAAAGCATATTTCTTCAATCTGATCCCAGCCTTTTTCACGAATTTTTCCTTTTCTAGGCGGAACTGGAACAACAGTCAGCGGAAGGCCTGTTTTTTCTTTAAGATATTCAAGTTTTTTATAAATTAAAGCTGCAAAATAAAAGGAAAGGGCTCTTTTATTCTGCATCTTCCAGGAAAAAAGCAGGTATTTTTTCCAAAGCTGATAACTATGAATTGAAAAACAGCCGTCAAGATTCTTTAATATCTGTTCTTCTTTACAATGTGAGCAGAGATTTATTTCGCTTATAAGCTCCCTCCCGCATACAGTACAAGTCTCAGTAAAATCAGTATTTAAGAATAATTTGAGACATTTTTTACAGAGCGGAATACGGAGAGTACGCTTTGAACAGCAGAGACAGTTTTCGCCACCCAAAAATAATGAAAACAGAGACTGAATAATAACAATAAAGCCATAATAAACAGAAAAAGCTCTGTTTTTAATGAGGAATTCATTTTTCATCATAATATTATTGGCGAAAAAATGAATTCTTGGGCAGGAAATCAGAAAAATTATTGTCCTGTGAGCTGTTTTTTCCAGCGCGCAATTAAATCAAGTGCCTGTCTTGGAGTCATGTCATCAGGATCAGAGCTTAAAATTTCATCAAGTATCAACTCCTCATCACTGAATAAACCTGGCATTGAAAGAGACTTTTCCAGAGTTTTTTCAGAACCTGAACTCTGTAAAGTCTGAAGCGGCGAGGTTTCAAGTGAAGATGAATCAGAGCGCTGTATTTGAAGGGAATTTAATATTTCATTTGCACGCTTTATTACACTTTGTGGAACACCGGCAAGTGAAGCTACATGAATACCGTAAGAATTTTCACTGGCACCTTCTTTTATTTTTCTTAAAAATGTAATTTTGTCATTCTGTTCACTTACTTCCATGCATAAAAGTTTTAAATAAGGATGATTTAACCGGGTCAATTCATGATAATGGGTTGCAAATAAAGTCTTACATTTTAAGGCATTGAGCAGATATTCAGAAACAGCCCATGCAATGGAAAGTCCGTCTTCAGTTGAAGTTCCCCGGCCCACCTCGTCCATAATAACAAAAGACTTTTCTGTGGCACTTCTAAGAATAAATGCAGTTTCTGTCATTTCAACAAGGAAGGTCGATTCACCGCGCGCAAGATTATCGCTTGCCCCTACCCTGCAGAAAATACGGTCAACAACACCAATATGAGCCTGAGCAGCAGGCACATAAGAACCAATCTGTGCAAGCAGTGCTATAAGTGCATTTTGACGCAGGTAAGTTGATTTTCCGGCCATATTAGGTCCTGTAATCAAAGCAAAATACGGCATTGCTTCAGCATTATTTTCGTTTGAAAGTTCTAAATTATTAGGAACAAACTCACCGTCAGGTAAATGCATTTCTACAACCGGATGACGGCCTGATTTTACAAAAAAATCTTTTGAATCATCAACAACAGGCTTCACCCAGTTATGCAGAAT
>NZ_JAZOUG010000301.1:0-4777 GCF_045657965.1 Treponema sp.
CCGAACAGGTTTTACATAGCGGTAATTTGCAGCAATCTGACCGACGGATTGAATCATAGCACCTTTGTCCTGAACTTTGTCGGCAATTTTTTCATATGCGATAAGTACTTCAAGAGCTAATGAGCTTGTTGGATTTAAAACTGCATTTTTTTTGTTTGCCCAGGCAATTGTGTTTACGACATCGTCGTTGTCGTTTAAACCGATTTCACCGAGAGAGCGTACTGCAGCAGTAATAACCATTGGTTCATTATCTGCAAGTGCGATTTTTGTAAGTGAAGTTTTTGATTCTTCGGTTGGAACTTTGCCAAGTAAATCGCAGGCTTTTGCACGGATGTCAGGGTAGTTGTTGGTAAGACGACCGCTGGTTCTAGACTGTGTATTTATACCTTCACCTGCAAGATGATCCAGTGCTACCATCATATCTGGAGAAACACGACCATTTTCGACTGCTTCTTCAAGATACTGGAGTGCAACAAGTTTATTATCACGCTCATCTGAATTTGCAAGTTCTGTGATTACGACATCTTCAACAGAACTCATGTATTCCTGTTCGGCAGATTTTTCTTCAGCATGCAAAGAAAAAGTCAAAAGTAAAGCACAACAAACTGTACAGGCTACTTTGCTTAAAGTTTTCATTTTAAACGAATCCTCCTAAATTAAGTGCTACAGCACTTGAATTTTATTATAAAGTATTAAATCTTAAAAATCAACAAAGATTTTATTAAATACACAGGTAAGTTTTGGGCTTCATCTGTTTAAAAGCTTACCCTTTTTCAAAAATCGGCAGAAAAATTGTATTTATTAAGATTTAATTCATTTCTTCGTTTGTTGGAAGGTGAACCATCCATTTTCCGTTAATTTTGTTGAAATAGTAATAGATGAGATCCCCCTGGTTATCACGAACCTGAACGGCTTTAATATAGGTGTCAGAAATATAACGGATTTCAGTTACTTCTCTGCCTTTTCTTGATGGAACAAATACGTGTTTGAAATAATCCTGTAAATCTCTGAGTTTTATGCCTTTGATTGGAAGATGTTTTTCGTATTTCTGAAGATTTTTACGAAGTTTCCAGTAATCAATTGATTCCGGTTCAACATAAGAAAGCCATGAATTGTAATTCATGTTTTTCATAATACTGTCAAGATCTTTTATGATTTGAAGAATTTTTTCCTTATCGTCAATAAAAGTGTCTCTGGAAATCTGAATATCACCGACTGAGCGGGAATATTCGTCATCCGTATCAGATATAACGGCAGGTTCTTCCATAAGTCCTGCTGTTTCTGCAGGAGTATTTTCCTGGGCTGGTACAGGTTCTGCCGGAGTTTCTGTATTAACAGGCTTTTCTGGTTCCTGTTCGGCAGAAGGTGTTACATTTGTACTGCCGCATGATAAAAAAGCAGTAGAAATAATGAAAGAAAATGATAATCTAAAAACAATATTAAGCTTTTTCATGACAGATATAATACATTACTTGCGGTATTCAGTCAAACATGTTATTTTATTTTTACAATGACATCAGCAGTATTTCCAGGAACATTTGATCCTCCTACAAACGGGCATTTAAACATAATAGAGCGGGGAAGCAGGCTTTTTGATAAACTTGATGTAGTAGTAGCCTGTAATCCTGAAAAAAAATCTCTCTTTACACCTGAAGAACGTCTTTCTATGTTAAAAGAACTTACAAAGAATTATAAAAATGTGAGTGTTCATCTCTGGAACCGGCTTATTGTCGAGTACGCGGAAAAAAACAATGCAAATATACTCTTGCGCGGAATCAGAAATTCAAATGATTTTGCCTATGAATTTGATCTTTCTTTGATGAATCATAATTTAGATTCTAAAATTGAAACTTTATTTCTGCCGACTGAAGCAAAATATGGTATTGTGAGATCGAGTTCAATAAAAGAACTTGCACAGTTTGGTGGTGATATTTCAGGAATGGTTCCTGAAATTGTTGAAAAAGCAATAAAAGAAAAGTATAACAATTAGAATGACATTATTTTAATTTTTGTCATAAAAAATGTTGACAATAAAAACTTTATATGCAATAATTGTTGACATTCGCGGGTAAACTGTTGTAGTATAAATCCCGTTATTCATAAAAATTTTTAGTGAGGTCTATAATATGGCAGTACCTAGAGCGAAAACTTCTAAAGCTCGCACACGCAGACGACGCGGTGTAAACATGCATCTTGAAGCTCCACAGCTTGTTGAATGTGGCAACTGTGGTAATCTTGTTTTGCCACACCATGTTTGTCCTAAATGCGGTTTCTACCGTGGTCGACAGGTAATTACACCTGAAGTAAACGGCTAACAACAATAAAAAGGAGAATATCATGGACGAATTGTTCGTAAAGATTCAGAAACTCATCGCTGAAAAACTTGAAATCGATGAAAGCAAAGTAACAATGGAAGCTTCTTTCCGTGGTGACCTCGGTGCAGACAGCCTCGATACATACGAGCTTGTTTATGCAATCGAAGAAGAACTCGGTGTTTCAATTCCAGATGAAAAAGCAAATGAATTTGAAACAGTTAAAGATGCTTACGACTTCATCAAATCAGCTCAGGCATAAGTTTCATAACTTTGAGAAAAGGCACAGGTTTTAGACCTGTGTTTTTTTTTTGTCTTAATGTGGATAAAATAAACTTATTTTAGTAAACTTACATTATGCTTTTATCTAAAAAAAATCTTTCATCACAGAGAATAAAAGAATTAACTTCTTTCTGTAAAAATATTTCCATAAAATTTTCAAATCTTAACCTTCTGGAACTTGCTTTTACTCATCGTTCTGTTTCGAATGAATCTTCCGGTAAAAAGCATGTTAATAATGAACGGCTTGAATTTTTAGGCGACAGTGTTTTAGGAATGGCAACGGCTGCATATCTTTATGAGCATTTAAGAGATAATCCTGAAGGCGATCTTGCAAAAATTAAAAGTAATGTCGTAAGTGAGCAGTCATTAGCTCCGATTGCACTTAGGATTGGAATTGATAAAATGCTGGTTCTTGGTAAAGGTGAAGAATTGAGCGGCGGAAGGCACAAAAGAGCAATTCTTGCTGATGCTGTTGAAGCTGTTATCGGTGCTTATTATCTTGATTCGGGGTATAACTCAGCAGAAAAACTTGTTCTGGATTTTATGATTCCAGAAATTGAAAAAGTTCTTACGAATAAAGGTACAAAGGATTTTAAAACACTGCTTCAGGAAGCTCATCAAAAAAAATATAAGACCTGTCCTGTTTATGAGCTTGTAAAAGAAACTGGGCCTGATCATGAACGCGTTTTTTGGGTGAGTGTTCACTTAAAAAATGCTGTTTATGGTCCTGAGTGTGGAAAAAGCAAAAAAGAAGCAGAACAAAATGTTGCAGAAAAAGCCTGGAAAGAGCTTTATGCTGATTGACCATTTTTGTTAAATTCTGATAGAATGACAATGCAATCTTGTGGTATTAATTTGCTTCCTAACAGTGATGGAATGATAGAAGGAGCCGCTTTTTTTTAAGGTTTCAAGCTAGTGGTGACTGGGGTTGCTTTAATGCCGGGCAAGAATAAGGAGTTATTTTTTATGAAAAAGGGAATTCACCCGGAGTACAAACTTACAAAAATTACATGCCAGTGTGGTAATGTAATTGAGACACGTTCAACTGTAGAAAACATTCACGTTGAAATTTGTTCTGCCTGCCACCCGTTCTATACAGGTAAGCAGAAACTTGTTGATACAGCTGGTCGTATCGAACGATTCAACAAACGCTTCGGAATCAAATCAGACAAATAAGTCTGAATGTAAAAGCTCCCCAAAACGGGGAGTTTTTTTTATACTTCAATTTTCCAGCAGCGGTGAGCTTTTGTTCCCTTAAAATCTTCAGGCAGGGATTTTTCTGTTACGTCCATAATTTTTACTTCGGTGTTATAAACCGAAAGCTTTGGGATAAGATTTATATCAAATTTTAATCGCTGAGAATTTGTTGAAAAATATAACACTCCGTTTGGATTTAAGAGATTTACGCACTTTTTAACAAGTTCATTCCAGTCGCGGTTAATGTCGAGCGTATTACGGGTTGCCTTTGAATTTGAGAAAGTTGGCGGATCGAGGACGATTATGTCGTAACGGTTGCTTCGGTCAGAATTCGGAACTTCTGCAAGTTTCTGATTCAAAAAGCCTGAAACATCAGCACGTGTAAAAAAGAATTTTTCACAATCAGGATCAAAGTCATTGAGGGCAAAATTGAAGCGGGCCCATTCCAGATAAGTTTTACTCAAATCTACAGATTCAACACGGCGAGCTTTACCTTCGGCAGCATAAACAGAAAAACTTCCTGTATAACAGAAGAGGTTTAGGACGGATTTGCCGCTGCAGGTAGAACGAACAATAGAGCGGAGCGGGCGGTGATCAAAAAAGAGGCCCGTGTCGAGATAGTCGCTCAGGTTTACCTTAAACAGCTGACCGCACTCCTGAACGTAACTTTCTACCGTTCGTTCGCTTTTAATTCTTTCGTATTGATTTTCACCTTTCTGTTTTTTTCGTAGTTTTGAAATTACATGATTTTCAGGAATGTCAAGAGCTTTTGAGACGGCTTTTTTCATTTCGGAAAGCCAGATTTCTTCATCAGTGTCTGATTTTTCATACGGTCTCTCATATAAGTAAAGATGCACAAACTGACGAACAGCTTTTTCTTTAATTACCGAAAGGTCGTTTGCTGAAATTCGGGAATCTTCTCCCTGTAAGAAGATTGCAGCATCAATTTTTGAATCCATTCCGTCGGGAAGGAATTCGTATAAATC
>NZ_JAZOUG010000302.1:0-2715 GCF_045657965.1 Treponema sp.
GACATTTGTCTTCCTAAGACCGCCTTGGCCTCCGACTTCACTAGCCCTTACACTTTCTTTTATTCCGCGCATATCAACATTCTGGAGTCGTCTGAACAAAGCATGGCTTTCAAGAGGTGGTACTGATTCAGTTTTCAAGGCATTCGTACTTTTTCCAAAACTTTTCCACACCGCAATGAAAGAAGGATACGAAAAATCCCTTGCAATTCAGAACAGAAATTAATAAAATCCTAAAAAAATAAAAGGATAAAAAATATGAGATGTCCATATTGCGGCAGTCTTGACGACAAAGTACTTGAATCAAGAACGATGGCAAACGGTGAGTCAATTCGCAGAAGACGTGAATGTGTAAGCTGTGGAATAAGATTTACAAGCTACGAACGAATCGAAGAAAAACCATTTATGGTTATAAAACGTGATGGCCGGAGACAGCCTTTTGACCGTACAAAAATTGAAAAGGGAATTGAACGGGCTCTTGAAAAACGCCCTGTATCTTCAAGCACAAAGGAAAATATTATCAACGATATTGAAGATTCTGCTTTCATAAAAGGAAAGAGTTCCCGTGAAATTTCAACAGCTGATTTAGGAGAAATAATTCTTGAACGGCTTCATACTGTTGATAAAGTTGCTTATATTCGTTTTGCATCTGTCTACAGAAATTTTGAAGATTTAGATGAATTTATCAGTGAAGTAAAAAAACTAAAAAAATCAAAAACAACAGATACGGTCAAAACAGAAAAAACTGAAAAAAAGTAATTTTTTTTAATTTTTATGCTTTATACTATTGACTATTTTTCAGCTTTTCTATAATATATGATAATCACTTGGGGGCATAGTCCAGCTGGTAGAACACCGGACTCATATTCCGTATGTCATAGGTTCAAGTCCTATTGCCCCTACCTATTCAAAACCCACGTTATTTTTAGCGTGGGTTTTCTTTTTTATTTACGGACTTGAACCCATGGTTCAATCCACACAGATACTTCTAATAGAAACAGTTGACTAAAAATTTTCATAATTATAGAATACTTTATGATTCAAGCAGAAAAATTTGATTCACCGTTCAAGGGGCGTTCTCTGCTCACTTGGCTTGATTACGAACCGGATGAAATTCTCCAGATTCTAGATTATGCATTTCTCGTTAAAAAACAGGCACATGCAGGAGAAATTCATCAGCGTTTTCTAGGCAAAACAATAGCACTTATTTTTGAAAAACGTTCAACACGTACACGCTCATCATTTGAGACTGCTTTTGGAGAAGAAGGCGGTCATCCGGTTTTTATGTCAACTCTAGATATTCAGCTTGGCGGTAAAGAAACTGTAAAAGATACAGCCCGCGTTTTGGGGCGAATGTTCAGTGCAATAGAATTCCGTGGGTTCAAACAGGAACATGTAAAACAGCTGGCAGAGTTTTCAGGTATTCCTGTAATTAATGGACTTACAGATGATTTTCATCCTACTCAGGCTTTAGCTGATATCATGACCTTGAAAGAAAACTTCGGAACTCTCAAAGGGTTAAAATGGGTTTTCTGCGGCGACGGTCGTAATAACGTTGCCCGCTCGCTAATGATTATCTCAGCAAAACTTGGTATAAATTTTGCCATTTACGCACCAAAAGAACTCTTTCCTCCAAAAGATATTCAGGACATCTGTGCTCCGCTGGCTGCAAAAAGCGGTGCAAAAATTGAAATTTCTGATCAAATTTCTGTTGTAAAAGGAGCAGATTGCCTTTATACTGATGTGTGGGTTTCAATGGGCGAAGAATCGCTCAAAGAAGAACGAACACGGCTTCTTTCACCTTATCAGGTAAATAAAGAGCTCATGTCAGCTACAGGCAAAAACACTACAATTTTCATGCACTGTCTGCCGGCTGTCACAGGGCAGGAAGTTACCGAAGAAGTTTTCGAAAGTTCCGCAAGCAAGGTGTGGGACGAAGCAGAAAACCGCAAGCATACTATTAAGGCTATTATGCTCGCATTGATTTAGGTAAAGAACAGACTTTGTTAATTAAAAGGAGATTTTAATATGAAAAAGCTTTTTATTTTATCGGCTTTAATTTGTGCAGGTGTTTTGTTTTCTGCTACAGCAAAAGAAAAGGCAGATTACAAATACGAATTTCAGGAAGCAGCAGTTTCTTACCGGAATGTTCTAATCTATAAAGTTCTTGATCAAAAAGATGCCTACATTGTTATGTATGCAAAAGGTCATCGTGAAGTAGGAAATGTAACCATTCCAAAAAAATGGTATTCTAGTGCTGCTCGAACTGATTCAAAACTTACATTCCGTTCATGCCCAAAAACTATGCAGCCTTACATGACTGTTATTAGCAGAGATGGTTCTTTTGAGCGGGTTATTATGACTATGCCAACCTCAAGGAATAATCCGGTTTGGGGTGTTGCAGACAGCAGTGTAAAAGTAGATGACGCTGACAAAGAAACACTTGAAATAGCTTACTAAATCTTACTTAACGCGCTTTAACTGAAAAAGGGCTGTTTTATGAAGATTTTCTTCATTACAGCCCTTATATTTTTTAAATTGAAATCAATTTGAGGTAAAAAAATGAATATTATTTCTGACGAGAAAATTTCAGAGTTTTCACAATTTTTAAAAAATCACACTTTTTTTTATATAGCAGCGCACAAAGATCCGGACGGCGATGCTATTTTCAGCTGTCTGGCAATGGCAGACATTTTAAAAAAATTAAATTTAAATTAT
>NZ_JAZOUG010000303.1:0-2644 GCF_045657965.1 Treponema sp.
AAACAGTTTTGTCCGGTGAAGCAAAGGATGCATTAGCAGCTTATACTGAACTTTTAGCACTTTAGCGAAAACAGTCCGCGGATATTTTTGTCGACAAGCACACTCAACTCGCCCGGCAAGACTCCTCGGGCTTGAGCAATATAATTATAAACATGCTCGATAAACACGGGCGTGTTTGTCTGTCCGCGCAGTGGAACCGGAGCCAGATAAGGTGAATCTGTTTCAAGCAGAATTCTGTCATCCGGCACAAAACGTAAAAGCTCTGCCATTTCTTCAATCTTAGCCTTTTTTGTATAAGTCACTGCCCCGCCAAATGCTATATACAAACCTAAATCAAGAAATTTCCGGGCTTCATCTTTACCGTAAGAATAGCAGTGAATAATTCCGTTGTAATACACCATATTTTTTATGCAGTCTAAAGTATCTTCAAAGGCATCACGACTGTGAACAATTACAGGAAGATGCATTTTTTTGGCAAGAGCTATCTGCATCTGAAAAAGTTCACGTTCACCTTCATACACGCTTTTATCAAAATCACTTTCGCATCGTCCGTCAACACCACTTGGATTCCAGTGATGATCGAGTCCGCACTCCCCGATTGCTACAAGATGTGATTTATCCATAAATGATTCGATTGAATCTTCAAGCTTTTTCACAGCTTCGATGCGGTTTTTAATTTCTTCAACATCAGGCCAGATTCCAGCAGAATAATAAATCATTTCGTCAGCTGGCTTACGCATAAAATCCGGCAGTTTTGCAACAGTCTCCTGAATCTGAACATGACGGCGAAGTAAATCATCGCATTTCGTGCCAATATCAAGACCGAAAAACATATTCCGCTCTACAAGTCTGGAAAGGATTTCAGTACCATCCAGCCCGCGCTCAATTAAATGATGAAAATGAAAATGAGTATCACTGAACATAAAAATATATTATCGAATTTCATGAAAATAGTGAAACTTAAAATTGAATAATACGAATTTTATTATTATAATGTAAGCATAAAAGGAGATAAAAATGGCAGTTGCTTCATTAGTTTTAGGTATTATCGCTATCGTAATGAGTTTTACAGGTGGTTTAGGCTGGATTGGAATCATTCTTGCAATTCTAGGAATTATTTTTGGTATTCAGGGGAAAAAAGATACTGCACATGCAGGATTAGCAAAAGCAGGATTTGTTACAAGCATTATAGCCTTATTTTGGTCTGTAATTGCTTTCGTTGCATGTGTACTTTGTGCAGCAGGTTTAGCAGCAGCCGGTGCTAGTCTTTAATTCTTTCACAAACCTGTCAGACTAAGAGTTTGACAGGTTTATTTTTTATTTATGCTTCCCTTTATTTATATTTTTTCTACACCAATTCCAATGTACGGCCTTTGTATAGCGTTTGGGATTTTGTTGGCATCGTTTATTTCAAAATTAATTATAAAAAATGAAAATAAAAGTTTTGATGATTTTATAATTTTTGCAGTCATTTTATTCGGAATGGGTTTTTTAGGCGCAAAATTTTTTTATATATTTATAACATTTCCAATTTCAGAAATTCCTCAACAATTACTCTATTTAATTACCGATAAAGAAAAAAGTTCTGTAGGATTCATTTTTTATGGTGGGATAATTTTTGGATTTTTAGGACTTTTTATAGCTAAAAGAATAACAAGAAAACCTATTATGGATTACTTACCGATATTCGCTTGTATTTTACCAATCATTCATTCTTTTGGTAGAATAGGCTGTTTTTGTGCTGGCTGTTGCTATGGAATCCCGTATAATGGATTTTGTGCCGTACATTATCATAATCCAATTTCTACTGTTCAATCAGAAATTGGCATTTTTCCAGTACAACTTTTAGAAGCAATAATTCTTTTTTTATTAGGAATATTTTTTATCACTATAAAATTTAAGAAAAAATCTTCTCTTAACGATGATATTTTTATTATTTTTTCTTATCTTATTTCTTATTCCGTACTTAGATTTTTTGTTGAATTTTTACGAGGGGATATTGAACGCGGAAAATACGGCTTATTTTCAACATCACAAATTATAAGTCTATGCATTATGATAGTTTCAATAATCTTTTTACTAATTTTTAAACTAAAAAAGATAAAGAATAATAATCAGCTCGCTTGAAATTAAATCTTTTTTTATGTTATAATGTTTCCGTTGCTTGCAACGATGCCAGGATGGTGGAATAGGTAGACACAAGGGACTTAAAATCCCTCGACAGCTAATACCGTCGTGCCGGTTCGATTCCGGTTCCTGGCATTTTTTATTTTACCTGACTGAAAAGCCCTGCCATTTCATTGCGCCACTCTCCGCGCTGACTATCCCGTGCTTCCCACTCAATTGTTTTTTTGATTGTAAAATGTTTCTGATCATGCGGATTTGCTGAATAAAGAACAGCAAATTTTCCCTGCCCAATATATGCAACTCTTTCAGAAGGTGAAAGTTTTTCTTCATCCGTGATTTTATTTAATACACAGTCAAAATGAACAGGTTTACCTGAATTCTTGTTTGAAATTGCATTAGCAATATCCTCAATTGGATTTCCGCAAATTTCACAATTTATGACATTTTCCTTAAAGGCCTTTATTGAAGTCGGAGGCCAAGCGGTCTTAGGAAGACAAATGTCTTAGCCAACTCCTTG
>NZ_JAZOUG010000304.1:0-2178 GCF_045657965.1 Treponema sp.
TTGTCTTCCTAAGACCGCTTGGCCTCCGACTTACAAGAGCAGAGATTACTGACTTTCTTGAAGTTCTGAATACAAGCAAAGATAAATCGCTTCCTGTCATCATTTATGGCAAGAATGGACAGCTTCTGTTTAAGGACGTAACAAACAATACCACAAAGCTTATCGACAGAGATTCTGTAAACGAAGTACTCGAAGTTCTTTCGTTAAGGAAAGCTTCATGACAGTGCTGCATGGTCAGTCTATTTTTGAAAAAGGGGATGAGCTTTTTGTCCGTCTTCCTGAAAATCCAAAAGTGACTGTAAGGGTGGTAGCGGTTCCTATGATAAAGGACAGTGATGTCTGTTATGGGTGTATCTTTTACAACATTTGCAGAAAATACCCCGGTAACAGTCCTTTTGCGTGGCACTGCTATTCAACAATATTCAAAAAGACCGGGGAACAGTAAGGGATGTTTCAAAGCCTTTTGAAAGAACTGTCACCCGCGTTCAGAAAAATCGAAAGGATAATGAGTCAGAAAGTAGGGTGGGGCTTGTGGTTCATAAAATCACATTACACCTGGCTCAGCATCCTGGTTCTTTTGATAGTGGGTGGAATCTTGATTTTTACTGTCAGCTGGATTTGCCGGTATGACAGATTCGACTGGTGGAGGTGGAAAAGAAGGGCTGTCTTTAAGTTTATTCGATATGCACTCACGTTGTGTGCGGCTAAAATTTTGATCATGATTATGTGAGGAATAATTTGAATAGAGTAACAATACACGGAAGACTTGCAGATGATGCAAAAAGTTTTCTTGTAAATACTGGCGAAAAGGAAATGCCGATGATTTCCTTCAGCCTTCTGGACTACGGTACTCCGCATCAGAAAAGTGAACCGATGATTATCGAGGTTCATTTTATGAAGGATATCGGAGCCAAACTTCTTCCTGATTTAGTAAAAGGAAAAGAAGTTGTCGTAGATGGTTTTCTTACCCGTAAGGACTATGTAACCCGAAGCGGAATAGAAAAATCAAAGCTTTATATTTCAGCATCAATTGTGGAGTTCACTGGCAGCTCATGCAATGCTGAGGGAGGAATGTAATGGGCATAAAAGTAACGATTGAGGTGAGCAAAGAAGATGTTGAAACACTGGCACAGACTATGGAATGCACAGAAGATGAAGAACTTAAGGACTTCATTGAACGTGTTTTGCGGAACACTAATGTATCATGCAATGACTCTATTGATATTGCTAAAGAGATTTGCAAGGTAAATCCGTTCAGCATGTCGTAAACCTTGTGAGGTGCTTATGAAAAGCTTTAAGCGGTATCAGTACAGGGGCGTACCTACAGAAGAAGGCTTACCTGCAAATGGAGACTATATCTTTCCTGATGTGACAATCAGGTTTAAGGACGGTTATTTGAGTGATTCTGTTGATGAAGAAGGAAATGTTCTTCCTGCAATAGAAACTCATGACGGAAGCCATATTGAACACTGGAAAAACGGAGTTCTTCATTGCGAAAAAGCTCCTGCAATTATTGATACGCACGACAACTACGAAGAATGGTACAAGGAAGGAAAGCCTGTACCGCCGGGAGGAAACAATGGAAAACTTGTTGACAGCGAAGCAGTTTGAAGAGCTTACAAAAAAGCTTGAATCAAACGAGCTGTATCAGAAATCAAAATCGATTCATAAAGTTCTGCAGTATAAAAGATTCAAAGAAAGTGAAACAGGAAAATACATAAACGGCCAGATTGTCCGCCGCGAAGACGGATATTTACTTGAAGGTGACGAAGGCTTTGATGAAATGAAAGCCAAACTTGTCATTTATAACTTTGTGGATGGTGTACTTCATTCAGAAAACGATGAACCTGCTGTTCTGTATCCAGGTCACTGGGAAATCTGGGAACATGGTCTTTTGAAGAAGGTCGTGACTGATGGCGGAGACATAGAAGAGTTCTGGGAAAACGGAGTTCCAGTCCGCATTGAAACAAACCTTGCTGAGCGCCGCAGAAAGGAGGCTGAGAATGGAAAATAATGCAGAAAACATAGAGGCGGAAGAAAGTCAGGAACCAAATGAGGAAACACCTGCTTCAGAAGCCTTAAAAATGCAGACCTTTACCAGACTTCCTGGAGGCGTTGATGAAACAGATTCTGAAAGAATGAAGCGTATGCTTTCTGTTCTGGATGAGATTTGTTCTA
>NZ_JAZOUG010000305.1:0-6377 GCF_045657965.1 Treponema sp.
GATGCTGGGATATGATTTCAAGCAGCTGATTCGATTAATGAACACCTAAGAAAAAAAACAATTAACGAAAATCTACAAAATTCATTTAACATAAAAAAGGCTGCCCTTTATTGAAAATATTTCAACTTTAAGGACAGCCCCGCTTCGGCTACCCAGCAAGAGCGAACTCTTACCCGGTTGATACTAGTGTAACCTGATAAAGTATTTTGTCAATATTTCGATTATAGGGGAAAAACTAAAATACCTTACGACTCGTTTACGAGTTTTCCCGTCATGTGTTCAATTTCCAGTTCCAGGCACTGAACTCGTGGCAGGGCGTTTTTAAGTTCTTTTTCCAGGTATTCTTCGTCATCTGTAAACTTCTGAACCAGCTTTGTGCAGATTTTACGGGTGAGGTCCGGGTCGGTTACAAGGCGGATTTTTCCGAAGACGATTACGCTGTTGATATTCAGCGCCCATTCACCGTTTTTTCGGTAGCCTTTGTCGTACACGCAGAAGCTTGCCTTGTCGTAGTTTTTGATGGCGTCAATTTTGTGACCTTCTTTTGCGCCGTGGAAATAAATCTTGTTGTCTTCTTCGCTGTAAAGGTGTGAAATCGGTAGCCCGTACGGATATCCGTCATCTCCGAGGAGGGACAAAACTCCGCGCTTTTCGTTTTTGAGGATTTCGATGCACTGTGCATCACTTATCTGCTGTTTGAATCTTCGCATTGGTCTGAACATGATTTCGACTCCTACTTCTTATTTATAAAATACAGCCCCACAAGGCAGATTGCAACGCTAGATAAAGTGTGTTTGAAAAAATGATGATTAAAAGCGGCCAGATGTAATTAATCATGGGCGACTCCTTATAAAAAGATTGCCCATCTTCAACGACCTAACGATGTGGCTGAATGTTTTAGGGAAGCTTCCCGCACATTCCTACCCGGTGGCAGATATTTGCATTATAGATGAAATCCGGATTCTTGTCAGTTGGAATTAAGCCGCATCAGTCCGAGCTGATACGGCCGTCCGGTTTATTGTTCGATATGTAATTTTTTACTTTACGTATACGATATTATCGAAACTCTTTGGTGCGTGGGGTTTGTTATCTTCTGAATAGCCGAATACAATCATTGCCTGTGGTACTGCATTTTCTGGGATTTTTGCAGCTGCTTTAATTTCTGGAATGGCGAATGCAAGTGTTGGACTAACAAGGTAGCATGAAGCAAGACCAGAGTCGGTTGCGGCAATGAGCATATTTTCCCCGGCACAAGCGGCATTTGCGACTGTCATGTTCTGTGAATTCGGATCTGCAGCCTTGTCTGTAGAAATAACAACTGCAACAGGAGCTCCGTACATCGGATTGAAGCCAGGATTTGAAGCAAGCTTTACCGGCATCTCAAACACCGTTCTTACATCTACTCTCAAGGAACTTGAAGAAAAGGGACTTGTTCACCGCGAACAGTTCAACGAGATTCCGCCCCATGTAGAATAGTCAGCAACAGAAAAAGCAGCCAGCCTGCGTCCCGTCTTCGATGCAATGTGGAAGTACGGTGAGGAGAATTTGTAAAAATCAGCTTTTTGAATACACGCTCAAGCCAACCAGAAGGCAGCCGCAACAGCAAAGGTGTGCTGCTGCATTATTTCTTTCAAATCCATATCTTAAAGATAAGCAGGAAATCTTGTTCTTGCAAAGCGCTCAACCAGAAACTTTGAAATCTTGTATTTAGCAGAGATTTTTATGCATAACTTAAATAAATGAGAATGGTTCTCAAATTCACTTGACACTGCGTCTTCTATTCGTATAATTTGAGAATCATTCCCAAATTACAAAGGAGGAGAAGAATTTGCCGTCACAAAACAGCCGTTTTCATAAAGCCGCATCGCTTATTTTTGCTTTTTTGCTGCTTTTTACGCTCACTCTTTTTTCTTCGTTTCATCACATTGAGCACGACTGCCCTGGAGATGACTGTCCAGTCTGTGCTCTCGTCCAAACTGTAAAAACAAATCTTTCTGCCTTAAATTTTACTCCCCAAAACTTTGTCCAAGTCCATCAAAGTTACGGGAGCACTCTTTTATATACCATTCAATCTTCTTTCTGTGTGCTTTTAACACCGGTCACAGAAAAAATCCGCCTTAATAACTGAAAACTTCCTCTTTCAAACTACGCCTTAATAAAAAGGCTCTGCAATCAAAAATTAAACATAGAGGAACTCATTATGAAATTAAACAAATTATTCACAGCAGCCTGTGTGCTGTTTACATTGACGGTATCTGCAGTTTTTGCAGCAAAAAAGCCTGCAGACGGGCAAAAACTCAAAATCGTAACGACAATCTTCCCTGAATACGACTGGGTAAAAGAAATTGTAGGAGAAAATGCAGACAACATTGAACTTACGCTTTTATTGAACAACGGCGTAGATTTACACAGCTATTCGCCAAGCGTAAAAGACATTGCAAAAATTGCCGGATCAGATATTTTTATCTATGTCGGTGGCGAAAGCGATGAATGGGTAGAAGACGTACTCAAAAATGCTAAAAATCCAGACCTTAAGGCAATAAATCTTCTGGAAGTGCTCGGCGAGCGTGTAAAAGAAGAAGAAATCGTTGAAGGCATGGAGCATGAGCACGAACATAATCATCATGAATCTGAACATCATCATGATGAACATGAAGAAGAACCCGAATACGATGAGCATGTCTGGCTTTCGCTTCGCAATGCAAAAATCCTCTGTGGTGCAATCTGCGATGCCCTTTCAGAAAAAGACAGTGCAAATTCTTCTATATATAAAGCAAATCTTTTGTCCTACACTAAGAAACTTGATGCGCTGGATTCTGAATATACAAAGACGGTAAAGACTGCCGGCACAAAAACACTGCTTTTTGGAGACCGCTTTCCGTTTCGTTATCTTGTTGATGACTATGGCTTAACATACTATGCGGCTTTTGCCGGCTGCTCTGCTGAAAGTGAAGCAAGCTTTAAGACAATTGCCTTCCTTTCTGAAAAAGTGAACGAGCTTAATTTAAAGTCAGTCTGCCAGATTGAAAGCGGAAACGGAAAAATTGCAAAAACCGTAATTTCAAACAGCAAAAACAAAAAAGCAAAAGTGCTCACTTTTGATTCCATGCAGTCGGTAACGGCAAAGCAGATAAAAAAAGGTGCAGACTACCTTGGCATAATGGAAAAAAATCTTTCAGTGCTTAAAGAAGCACTGAGGTAACAGAGCGTTATAGCGGTAAGTAACTGGGTGTTATTCGCCCAGTTTTACTGTGATGATAAAACCTGCCGCAAAGCAGATTACAGAGGCTGCAACAGAAAGCACTGTAACAGCAGGGAAAGAGCCGAGAAGAATCATGGCAAAGGGGGAAGCTGCAATCAGACCGATAATTGAATAGTAGGCATAGCGAGGAAATTTATTGAAGATATATTCGATTAACTTGGCAACTGCAACAATTCCAAAAAGAACGCCAAGTCCAAACGGACATAAAACACCGAAACCGTGCAAAAGTCCGCTTACATCCAGATTTATGAGCGAGCGGATAAAATTATTGATTTCTGTAAGAATCGGATTGTAGTAACCCATCAAAAGAAGAACCATTGAACCGCTTACACCCGGAATTACCATTGTTGCCGCCGCAATAAGCCCCACAAAAAAGAATATAATTACGTTCACAAAAGAAATGGCTGTGCTTGCCTGACTTCCTTCTGTTCCGCTCAAAAGTGCAAGACCTATGATTAAAGCAAAGAAAATTAGAAAGAAAACAATGTGAAGAATATTCGGCTTTTCGCCCTTTACTTTTTTAATCATTGCAGGTAAGCCGCCTAAAATAAGTCCGACGAAAAAGATTGTAGTAGGAAGGGGAAATGCTTTAAAAAGATACTCGATAGTAAAAGAACCGCCTACGACAGCAATTGCCATGCCGAGCACGATTGGAATTAAAAATTTGATGTTTCCTTTGATATCATTAAAAAAATGGCTGATACAGCTGATGATTTTGTCATAAATTCCCATGGAAACCATCATGGTTCCGCCGCTCACGCCCGGAATAATATTCGCAATGCCGATGGCGATGCCACGCAAAATATCTTTAATTACATTCATCTGTATTCTCCTGTAAAAACTCCGCGTTAGCGGAGATGCCTGTAATTATATAATATTTGCGTGGCTTTACAATACGGGTGAACTCTTAGAGAGATGCCTTTAAAATTGCAAGTAAATCGTCTTCTTTGAGCGGAGCCCATGCGTTTTCAAGGCCTTCGTTTACGGCAATGTGATGTGCCATTTCAGAAAGTCTTGACTCATTGATTCCGACTTCCTTAAGGTGCATTGGAATTCCGATTGATTCAAAAAAGTCGTAGGTTGCCTGAATTGCTTTTTCTGCAATTTCAAACTTGTCGAGGTTTGAATCGATTCCGAATACATTTACGCCGTATTTTACAAAGCGGTCTACAGTCTTTTCGCTCAAAATGTGCTTCATCCATCTAGGAGTGATGATGGCAAGGCCTTCTCCGTGAGTGATGTCGTAGTAAGCACTCAAAGCGTGTTCGATTCCGTGGCAGGGCCAGCCGGACATACTGTTTCCGAGTGAATAGATTCCGTTACAGCCGTAGGTACAGTCGAGCATGAGTTCTGCACGTGCAGTGTAGTCATCCGGTTTTGAAAGGGCAGTGCGGGTATGAGTCATAAGGCTCTTAAGTGCACTTTCCATAAAGCCGTCGTTCAAAAGGGTAGAGTCTTGAACAAAATACTGTTCCATAATGTGGTTCATTGCATCTGCACAGCCTGCAGCTGTCTGTTTTTTAGAAACGGTAAATGTGTAGGTCGGATCAAGAATTGAACAGACCGGGAAAAGGTGCGGATCCATGTAGCCGATTTTATCGTTTGTTTCTGTGCGGGAAATGACACCGCCGCAGTCGTATTCGCTTCCAGTGGCTGCAAGAGTAAGAATGTCAACGATTGGAAGGGCGGCCTTTGCACGTACTTTGTAAGAAATCAAATCCCACGGGTCGCCGTCATAGCATGCACCTGCAGCAATTGCCTTTGAGCAGTCAAGAACGCTTCCTCCGCCTACAGAAAGAATTACGTCTATCTTCTTTTCTTTACAGATTTTAACGCCGGCTAAGACAGACGGGTCGTATTTTGGGTTTGGCTGAATGTCAGCAAGTTCGTAAATTTCAAAATTCTTTAGAAGTTCTTTTACTTTGTCGTAAAGTCCAAGTTTTTTGATTGAGCCGCCACCATAAGTCAAAAGGATTTTCTTTCCAAGTGGTGCCATAACCTCCGGCAGATTTTTTACAACGCCTTTTCCGAAAATAAGACGTGTCGGTGTCATGTAGTCAAAGTTCTGCATAATAAATACCTCTTTTAGTATTATTTATTAGTTACAAAGTGTAACTAATAAATAATATATTAAACAAAATATCACTTGTCAAGAAAAACATTTAGGAAAGAACAGAAGGCAGACGGGTGAAAATTTTAGCATATCAGGCTGAAATTTGGCAGAAATCTGAATCCCGCTCCCTAAGTTCTTTTGCTGCCTGTACCAGATTTTTTAAGGCTTCTTCCGTTTCTGCCTCACCGCGGGTTTTAAGACCGCAGTCAGGATTTATCCAGAGCTTTTCGCGCTTTACTTTTTCAAGCATTTTCTTTGCGGCACACCTGATTTCTTCTACGGACGGAACGCGCGGAGAATGAATGTCATACACTCCAGGACCTACTTCCGTCTTAAAATCGGCATTTTTGAGTGCATCCAGAATTTTTAAGTCTGAACGGCTTGCTTCAAAGGTAATGACATCAGCATCCATTGCATCGATTTCGCGGATAATGTCGTTAAACTCAGAATAGCACATGTGTGTATGAATCTGGGTTTCAGGGCGGACTTTAGCGTGTACTAAGCGGAAGGCAGGAATTGCCCAGTCAAGATATTCTGTATGCCAGTCAGAGAAGCGGAGGGGAAGCTTTTCGCGAAGGGCAGCTTCATCAATCTGAATGATTTTAATGCCGTTTTTCTCGAGGTCGAGCACTTCTTCACGGATTGCAAGTGCAATCTGTTCTGCCTGCTCCTTAAGTGATATGTCTTCGCGTACAAAAGACCAGTTTAAAATCGTTACAGGGCCGGTAAGCATGCCTTTTACAATCTTTTTTGTTTTGCTTTGTGCAAAGACTGACCATTTTACGGTCATTGCTTCGCGGCGGGCAACATCACTCCAGATAACAGGCGGCTTTACGCATCTTGTTCCATACGACTGAACCCACGCATTTTCTGTAAAAATATAGCCGTACATCTGACTTCCAAAGTATTCGACCATGTCGTTCCGCTCATATTCTCCGTGCACCAGAACGTCAAGGCCAAGTTTTTCCTGCAGGGCGATACATTCAGCAATCTTTTCTTTGT
>NZ_JAZOUG010000306.1:0-1200 GCF_045657965.1 Treponema sp.
TAGAACCAGCTAAAGCTAAAGAAATAAATGCCTCATTATCCCGACCAAATAATCTGTTCATTTCTTTGGTGTTTATTCCATATAATTTCATCATGTCGAATTTTATAATCTGGATATCTCTAAAACCGACACGCATTTTGAATGCCTCAGCCCCGCTGTCGCCCAATTTTCTGAAGTGCCTGCACGGCTTAAAGGCAGTGTACGCCTTTTTAAGCGGACCTGAATAAAAAACACAGTCATTCCAGAGTTTTTCCTTCTGCCAAAAAGACTTTATCTCTTCAAACATGAGCACTCCCCTATTGCTTTTTCAAATATCCCTTTTTTACAGCAGTCTCAAATGCTTCACGAGAAATAGTTTCTTCTCTCTGCGTGACTTCGCCTGTTTTTTCATCTTTGACTGTGACAAGAACTGTGTAGGAATCGCCATTGTCACGAAGAACGGTGAGGGAATTATTCTTGTATTCATCAGATGATTTTCTGGCAAAGTCCAGAACGAGTTTGTCGGTGATTTTTTTGTTCGGATCTGGGATTCTGTAATCCATGCTCATATTGTGCCTCCTTGTTTTACTGCAAGCAATGCCCGCCTGTCGGGGAATTTTTGCATTGAAAGCCAAGTTTAGTAATCAACCTTCCATTCTGCGGTCTTGCTTCGTCACCACAATAAACGCAACAAACACAATCTGTCACACCAATATGTTTGCCACTTGGATTTCCGTTACAGCGTTCACCAAGCGAAGAGAATAATTTTTGATTCACGCTTTTTAAGTTATCACCACAGAATCTACAAATCATTTATTTTTCCTTGTATTTCATTCCATTTTCTTTTGCCCATTTTGCAGCATAAGAATCTCGTTTTACAATCAAAATAAGATTATCACAATTAAAAGCATCGACATCGATTTCTTTAACACTTGCAGGAATTCCGATTTTTCTTAAATTCTTGCAGCCGTAAAATGCACGATATCCAATCTTTTCTAGATTTTTCGGAAGCTTTACTGATTTCAAGGATTCACAATTATAAAAAGCCCCCATTTCTATTTCTTCTACAGACTTCGAAAGCACAACAGATTTTAATGATTTACATTCAGCAAACAGATGGTGCGAGATTTTCTTCAATCTTGGCGGAAGCACAATCGATTCTAAATTATCACAAAAAGCAAATGCTTCCCCTGCAATACTTGTGACATTCTCAGGAATCTT
>NZ_JAZOUG010000307.1:0-7978 GCF_045657965.1 Treponema sp.
GGCCTGCTGCTTCTTCGTAGCCTGAAGTTCCGTTAATCTGACCTGCGTTAAAAAGCCCTGCAACTCGTTTTGTTTCAAGAGAAGGGAAAAGCTGAGTCGGCTCAACGTAGTCGTATTCGACGGCATACCCAGGGCGGGCAACATGGCAGTTTTCAAAGCCCGGAAGCGTGCGCAAAAATGCGTCCTGAACTTCTTCCGGAAGGCTTGAAGAAAGACCATTGAGATAGATTTCATCGGTTGCAAGACTTTCCGGCTCTACAAAAAGCTGATGACGTTCACGCTCGGCAAAACGCATTACCTTGTCTTCGATTGAGGGGCAGTAGCGCGGACCTATTCCGTGGATTTTTCCTGAATAAAGCGGTGAACGGCCGATATTTTCGCGGATAATTTTATGAGTTTCTGCGTTTGTGTAGACTAAATGGCAGGGAACCTGTTCGCGGTTTACTTCTTCGTCTTCAAAAGAGAACGGAACGATTACATCATCACCGCCCTGAACTTCAAGATTTGTAAAATCGACAGTATGGCGTAAAATTCGCGGCGGCGTTCCTGTCTTAAGGCGTCCGGTCGTAAAGCCTAAACGGTTGAGCGACTGTGTGAGACCGAAGGCTGCCTGTTCACCGATTCTGCCGCACGGAGCATCGTATTCTCCGATAAAAATACGTCCGCCCAAAAAAGTTCCTGTCGTAAGAACAACAGAGCGCACAGGAATAAGCCTGCCGCGTTCTGTTACAACAGCAGTGATTTTCTGCCTTTTACCAGATTTTGCAGCTTCTGTTAAAATGTTTTTTTCTGTAAATTCACCCGGAATCTGACCGCTCTGGCTGCTTTCTGAAGGTGGAAGAGGTGTTTCACTTTCTGTGGTAAGAATGTCTACAACAGTGTCCATTAAAGTGTAGAGATTAGGCGTTGTTTCGACTGTCTGTCGGGCAAGGCTTGAATACAAAAGCTTGTCTGCCTGGCTTCGTGGTGCCTGAACGGCAGGTCCCCGGCTTTTATTGAGCATACGGAACTGAATCATTGATTTATCGATGAGTTTACCCATTTCACCGCCCAGAGCATCGATTTCGCGGACAATGTTACCTTTTGCAATGCCTCCAATTGAAGGATTGCAGCTCATTCTTGAAATTGAATCAACTGTCTGAGTAATCAATACTGTTTTGAGCCCCATCCGGGCAGAGGCCAAAGCTGCCTCAATTCCTGCGTGACCTCCGCCAACGACAGCTACATCATAAAAATCATAAAATCCAGCCATAGTGGAATAGATTATAGCGATTTTATTTCTTCTTGTGTACTCTGTGCGGAATTTTTATTATAATAAGTCATTATGCTGAAAAAAAATTCATTTTTGATTACTGTTTTAATGTTTATATCCGGTCTTTTTTTAT
The DNA here is from genome assembly GCF_045657965.1 of Treponema sp. Classification (GTDB taxonomy): domain Bacteria; phylum Spirochaetota; class Spirochaetia; order Treponematales; family Treponemataceae; genus Treponema_D. The sequence goes on from NZ_JAZOUG010000307.1 coordinate 1,386, forward strand.
CCTGTACAAGAAATCTTGGTTACAGCGTGCTTTTGTGGAGCAATCCGGAACATGAGCTTTTTGACGGCACACTTTTAAAAGTGCATATCAAATCGAATATTTCACAGGTTTATGTTGTTTCAATTCCAGGTTCCAAAGAAAATTTTGAAATTCCTCTATGGCAGGCAACCGAACCTGAAAGCAAAGGTAAGGCTTTGCGTCAGCAGAAACGTTTTTCTGAATTTGAGCACACTTACGCTTCAGTAAAGCTTGATGGACTTCCAATCCGATCAGATGCCGTAAATACTTCAAAACAGGTTTACCGTTTGCGGGAAGGAGAAATAATCCGCTGCCTATACAAGGGTGAAGGAGCAGCCGTTACAAACGGAAAAGGCAACATGAAAGGTGAGTGGCTCAGGGTGCTTACTGAGACAGGGACTTACGGCTGGTGTTTTTCGCACAATCTGGAACTGTTTTACTCAGAGAATTACGATGTTAAAAGTGTAAAAGAGTCTGCCGTAAAAATGAACGACCTGAAAGGTGAAAACAAAAATGGAGACAATGCAATTATCGAATCATTAGTTACAAAAAAATGGTATCCCGAAAGTTTTCAGAATATGATAAAAGTTGGCCGTATTGATGTAAACCGGATGAACCCAGATTACGGCTTTTCTTTTGGAATAAACATAGATGAAAACGCAGATTCTGTTTTTGCTGGAACAGCTGTCCTGAATACAGAAAATGCAGCAGGCTCATGGACGTTTACAGATATCAAAAAAACTGCTGAAAAGGAATACGAATTCACCGGCGCAAACCTAAAAATGTCAATCCGCGGGGCTACTTCTGACACAATGATTTTGCAGTATTCAGAAAAGGGCAGACCGAAAGTAGAAACGCTTGTTGCCCTTAGCGAAGATATTGAAGAGCTGATTTCAAATGAGCTTATGCGCAGACAGGATGAACTTAAACGCATCGCTCAGGCAGGTCCTGTATTCAAAAGTTCGAACTACGGAACAATCAAGTTTAATAACGAAAATTCAGTTACCTGGAGCAACTACAAGCTTTTGCAGCCGGCAATTATTTCAAACAAAGCACTTGGAAGTGTCACAGTAACACTTGATTACTTTATCGCAAATTCACTCAAATCTTCTTACGACGGTGTCCTTACAATGCACTTCACAGGAATGGAAGACGGCGTAAATTTCCTTTACAAGCTTACTGATACAGGGCTTCGTCTTGAAGATGCAACGCACGCACCGATTAAAGACGGTGTAGTAACTTCCCGCAGCGCAAGCCCGATGATTCTGTTCTTCGCAAAATAGGATTTTTTATGGCATTCGTACAGTTTTCTAAAGTGTCGCTTGCATTCGGCGACCGTGATATTCTAAAAGATGTATCTGTAAATTTGCAGGCAGGAAGCAAAGCAGCCCTCACCGGCGCAAACGGGACCGGAAAATCAACTCTCATTAAGGTAATGGCAGGGCTTGTTGCTCCTGATGACGGAAACCGTGCCGTGTCAAAAGATGCCCGAATCGCATACCTTCCTCAAAGCGGACTTACCCACCACGGCTGCACATTGCGGGAAGAAGCTGACAAAGCATTTGAATTCGGCTACCGTCTTCAGGAAGAACTCGACAAAATCGGCGATGATTTAAAAGCCGGACTCGGAAATCAGAACGCACTCCTTGAACGCCACGATTTTATCATCAATGAAATGGAATCGTCCGGCTTCAACCGCCGTCAGGCAACCGCCGAGCAGATTCTGATTGGCTTAGGCTTTTCCCACGAAGATCTGGACAAAAAGTGCGAAGAATTTTCTGGCGGATGGCAGATGAGGATTGCACTAGCAAAAAATCTTATGGTCAACCCCGACATTCTTCTTCTGGACGAACCTACAAACTACCTCGACATTGAAGCGCGCGAATGGCTCGAAAAATTTCTCAACAATTTTTCAGGCGGATTTTTACTCGTAAGCCACGACCGCTACTTTCTCGACCACACAATCAACGAAGTCTATGAGCTTTTTAACGGCGATTTGCACCGCTACGCAGGTAACTTTACCCACTACGAAAAGGTGCGCAAAGTGGAACTTGAAACGCTCATAAAAGAATACGAAAAACAGCAGGAAGAAATCCGGCACCTTCAGGAATTTATCGACCGCTTCGGGGCAAAGGCAACAAAGGCGGCTCAGGCTCAGGAAAGGCAGAAAATGCTCGACAAGATTCTCGAGCACGAAATAGTAATTCCGGAAAACCTCAAAAAGATTCACTTCAAATTTCCACCGGCTCCACATTCAGGCCGGCTCGTCGCTACTCTTGAGGGAGTTACAAAATCCTACGACGGCGAACATAAAGTTTTGGACAACCTCGACCTTCTGCTTGAAAACGGCGACAGATTAGTGGTTGCAGGTCACAACGGTGCGGGAAAATCGACCCTTCTGCGTATTTTGGCAGGAGTAGACACCAGTTTTGAAGGAAGCGTAAAGCTTGGGGCGGGCGTTTCTATAGGTTACTTTAGTCAGGATAACGCCGAAACTCTCAAAGGAAGCGCATCAATTTTAGAGACGATTGAGGCAGAAGCCCCGCTGGAGCTGATTCCGAAAGTGCGTGATATGCTCGGAGCCTTCCTTTTCCGCGGCGACGATGTTTTTAAAAGCCTGGACGTTCTTTCCGGCGGTGAAAAGTCTCGCGTGGCTCTTCTAAAGCTGCTTTTGAAGCCTGTAAATCTTCTCATTCTCGATGAACCGACAAACCACCTCGACATGCACTCAAAGGACGTTCTTCTCGAAGCGCTCAAAGATTTCGGCGGCACGGTAATTTTTGTAAGCCACGACCGCGGTTTTATCGAAGAGCTTTCAACACGTGTCCTCGAGCTCAAACCGGGCCAGTTCCGCACATTCCCCGGAGACTACCGCTATTACATGGAACGCTTGGAGAGGGAAGCGAATGGAGAGATTCCAACGGAAAACGGAAATTTGAAAATGGAAAATTCGGGCGGTTCCAGCCTTTCGGCTGGCCGGGCTTTGCGGGGTTCCGCTAACGCTCCATTGAACGCTGCAAGCAGCTTATCAACGGCTACGCCGCCCCTACAATCCCTACCGCAGGAAAGTGAAAAATCTTCAGCCCGCCTTTCTTACGAAGAAAAGAAAAAGCTTGAAGCAGAAAAGCGCAAGGCAGAAAAACGCGTTTCTCAGATAGAAGAAGAAATCGCTAAAGTCGAAGAAGAAAAATCTCTCGAAGAAAACAAAATGGCAGAGCCGGAAGTTTACTCAAACGGCGAAAAAGCTAAGGCTGTTCAGGCAAAAATTGCGGAACTTTCAAAAAAACTCGACGAACTCAACGAGCAGTGGGAAGAAGCGGCAATGTCATTGGAAGAGATGTAAGAAATATTGTGAAAAAAGTGCCGTTTACGCTTTTTTTCATTATATTAAAAGCATGACGATTACAATAAAATCAGCAAATCCTGCAAATATTGCAATTGATTTCAACGGAAACTTTTCTCTTGGAATGTTGAACTCAGTCCGTTCTGTTCCGAACAGAATTTATGTTCCAGAAAAGAAAATCTGGCTTATCCCGGATAATCAAAAATCTGTGGACACACTTCTTAAAAATCTTTACGACACAAAAGAATTTTCTATTACAGATGAAGAAGCAGAAGAACTTGCCGAAAAAATCAATCAATCAGAAACGGGAACAGAAAAGAAAATTCCACCAAAAACATCAGATTCTTCCATGAATAACACCATTTCTCAGGAAATTCAAAAACTCAAGGAAGTACTTATAGCCCGCCATTATAGCCCGCGCACAATGGAAAACTATATTTTCTGGGTAAAAAAATTTCTGTATGTGCACAAAGATTTTAAATCAGAAAGTCAAAGTCAAATCAATGGATTTCTTACAAATCTTGCCGTAAATGAAAATGTAAGCGCATCTACCCAAAATCAGGCACTGGCCGCCCTTCTGTTTTTTTTCCGTTTTGTCCGTGGCGAAAATCCTGAAAATTTTAAAAAACTTATCCATGCGAAAAATAAAAAACGTGCTCCCGTAGTTTTGACAAAAAACGAAATTGCCTCGGTAATTGCACATCTTGAAGAGAGTAAAAAACTTGCCGTAGAACTTCTCTATGGAACCGGAATGAGACTGAACGAACTGCTGTGCCTTAGAATTCTGGATATTGATTTTGAAAGAGCTGAAATTACAATCAGATATGGAAAAGGCGGAAAAGACCGGCGGGTTATGCTTCCCAAAAGTCTTGTCCCAAAACTTAAGAAACATATTGCAGAAGTAAAAAAAATCCATGGGAAAGACCTTGCCGAAGGGTGGGGAAAAGTTCTTCTCCCGCCGAATGTTGAAAAACGCTCCCCAGATTGTGCGAAAGAATTCCGCTGGCAGTGGCTGTTTCCTCAGAAAAACCGGTGGAAGAACGAAAAGACTGGCGAAGAAGGCCGCCATCACATGGACGAGAGCATTTTACAGAAAGCAGTAAAAAATGCAGTCCGAGATGCAGGAATCATAAAAAATGCCAGCTGCCACACATTCCGCCATTCTTTCGCCACGCACCTGCTTGAAAATGGCTATGACATCCGCACGGTACAAGAGCTTTTAGGCCACAGCGATATCCGCACAACGATGATTTACACGCATGTGCTGAATCGGGGAGCAAAAGAAGTAATTAGCCCGCTGGATGAGATTTTGTCGGGAAATGAAGAGGGAGCGCATTAAATGGTTTCCGTTTAAATGCTGGAGTTTAGATAAAAACTGTGATACTATTAAGAGATGCGTTTATTTTTTTTCGCACATTAAACGGCGAATTTGGTGTACGGGGATTTAAACGGATACGGCGAAATTATGTTATGCTCACAGCCCACTGGGCTGGAAATAAAGGGTAAATAAAAATGGGATACGATGCATTTGTAAGATGTAATTGTTATGAACTTGGTAAAACAAAACCTTTCAAGTATTCTCAATTTATTAAAACTTATCCAGAGTGTTTGTATTTAGAATTACCAGATGTACTTCCTAAAACTGTGAAAGAATCTAAAGAAAAAATCAAAGAATTATATAATGAATGGTATTGTAGTAATCCTTGTGAACACGAAGATATGGATTTTTGCAATGAATGGATTGCAAATGTAAGTGGAATGGGATGGTTAAAATCTTGTATATATTGGCTCGGTGGAGAAAAAGAATTCCCTGCACTTGGAACTCAACTTCCAGATTATAATGACGGTTTTATGCCTATAAAATTCAATAATCAATTCAGAGATGATTTAAAAAGATTTATTGAAAAGAAATTAACTACTTATTATTTAGAAACAAAAGATTGTAATTGGTATATTGAAGGAAATGCAGGGAATGAAATAGATGAATTATTATGCAAGAATGACGATATAGAGTTACATTCTTATAAAGGTAAAATCAGAATAGAAAAAAACAAAAATGTAATTTTTGAAGCAAACAAGTTTTCTGTCGAAAAAATAAATGACAATAAATATATATATGCAGCTGAAAATAATAAAATTGAAATACCAATCTTTCATATGCCACATATTTTTGATAAGCAAAAAAAATTAAATTTTTATTTTGAAGAACAAAATTGGAATATGAAAGACGAGTTTAAATTTAAATACAATACTTTTATTAAATTGTTGGATGCATCTGATAAAACAGGAAATCCAATTTGTTGGTGTTAAGAAAAAAGCATAACAAAGGTTCGTAGCCGACAGGCAGTCAAGCTGCCTGCGGTACAACCAGTTGTTATGCTCACAGCCCACTGGGCTGGTAGTTGCATATTACAAATTTCATAAATTTTATAAGAATGGAGAAAATTATGAATTTTAAGGGCAACACCGGAAAAATTATTACAACAGAGGAAGGATATGTTGTAATAAAACAAAAATCATTCGCTTTTGGTTCTTACGAAAAAAAGATTCCGTACAGCAGGATAAAATCAATTGAAATTGATGAGTCCAATATGGGCACGGCTGGATATATACGAATTGTCGAATTTGGAGATGAAAGAATTTTTAATAAGAAAAAAGGAGAAGCAGCATTAGATGATGACTCTGTTCTTTTTAATGGCAAGAAAAACTATAATTTGGCAAAAGATTTTAAGGAATTTGTAGAATCAAAGTTATCAAACTCAGATGAAACTTCTGATTCAGAAAAAAGTGTCTATACTAAAAAGAAAAAGGGTGGAAAATTAAAGTTTGTTATTTTTGCTGTTATTGCATTTATAATTGTTCAATGCAATATCTCAAATGCAAATAAGAAAAAAGAAGCCATAAAAGAAAGCCAAATTCCTGCTTATGAAAGATTTGGAATTTCTGAAAATGACTATGCAGAAATTAGTCCTATTTTCGAAAAATGTGGTTTCACAAAGATCACTAAAGTAGAAAAAGAAGATGAATTAAATGATGGAACAATTTCATATTATATTGAGATGGAAGGTGTAAAACCAAATAAAGTAATTTCTGTTGGAAAAACAGAAGGCAATATTATTACGGTATATTTGACAAAAGATAATAAACTGAGTGAAATTTTAGTAAATTTCTCTCCCGTTTATAAAAACGGTAAAATTTTAAATAAAATTGAAGCTTTTACAGAATTATCACT
>NZ_JAZOUG010000308.1:0-3325 GCF_045657965.1 Treponema sp.
GGCTCGAAAAAACTTACTGAAAGGTTTTAAAAAACCAAAGACCGTTCAGTTCGACCCTCTTGAAACAAACCCGAATTACGGAAAGTTTACAGCTTATCCTTTTGAAACAGGTTTCGGTACAACAATTGGAAATACACTCCGACGTGTACTTCTTTCATCTATTCAGGGATATGCTATTTCCTCAGTAAGAATTACTTCTTATGATCTTGACGGAGTTCCGCACGTAATTTCAAGTGAATTTGAAACTATTCCAAATGTTTCGGAAGATACACTTGAAATCCTGAACAGCCTCAAACTTATGCGTTTGAGATTGCCGGAAGATGTTGAGCAGGATACACTTCTTTTTGATTTTAAAGGTCCTGGCACAGTCAAGACTGATGATTTCGCAAAAGAAGGCCAGCTTGAAGTTCTTACAAAAGACGTGACTGTTTTCACAATGATGGAAGGAGCTCATGTTGAGTTTGAAATTCAGGTTGATTTGGGAAGAGGTTACGTTCCTGCAGAAGTAAATGAACATTATATCGAAGTTGTTGGTACAATTCCGATGGATGCAATTTTCACTCCTGTTACAAAAGTTAAGTACATGATTGAACCATGTCGTGTCGGTCAGCGAAACGATTATGACAAGCTTGTTCTTGAAGTTTGGACTGATGGAACTATTAATCCAGAAGATGCATTGGCTGAAGCTGCAAAAATTGCAAAAGATCATTTTACAGTTTTTGTTAACTTTAATGACAGTGAGGTTTCTGGAGGCGATGATTTTGATGAAGGTGATGAAAAGATTCGTCAGCTGCTCAATACTCCTGTAGAAGAGCTTGAACTTTCTGTTCGTTCATCAAATTGTCTCAAAAATGCGAATATTCGCACAATCGGCGAATTGACTCGAAAAACTGAAGATGATATTGCTAAAACAAGAAACTTTGGCAAAAAATCACTTACAGAAATTAAAGAAAAGCTCCTTGAATGGAACTTGAACCTTGGAATGACTGATTACAGCCATCTCAAAAATTCGGTCAATTTGACAAAGCCAGCACAAAAGGAAGAATCCAATGAAAAATAAAACGGGATTTAATCCACTTTCACGAACTGCAGCTCATCAGCGTGCAATGTCGAGAAATATGGTGACTTCACTTTTCAGATTCGAACGCATTACAACAACCAAAGCAAAGGCTAAGGAAGTTCGTAAAGCAGCTGAAAAGTTGATTACTCGCGGTAAAGTAGATTCTGTACACAATCGTCGTACTGCTGCAAAGTTTATTCAGGATGAAAAAATCTTGAACAAACTCTTTACTGAAATTGGTCCTCGCATGAAGGATCGCAATGGTGGTTATACACGCATTCTTAAGCTCGGTTTCCGACAGGGTGATGCCGCTGATGTTGTAATTCTTGAACTGGTTGACTATAAGTTGCCGTCAAGTGAAGCTGAAGCTCCAGCTAAAGAAAAGAAGGCTGAAGCAAAAAAGCCAGCTGCTAAAAAAGCTCCTGCAAAAAAAGCTGCATCAAAGGCTAAGACTGCAGAGAAAGCAGCTCCTGCTGAAGAAGCTAAATAAAGGAGTTAAGTATGTCTAAAGCACATCGTGGAACTGGAGTCCGCACTGAAGTTAATCACGGTCGTGGAAAATGCCCGGTCTGTGGAAACGAAAACATCAAAGTTCTTTATGAAAAAGAAATTGATGGAAACACTGTTAAAATTTGCAAATTCTGTAATGCTAAAATGAAGAATGTTGCAAGAAAAGAAGCTAGAGCAAGTAAAGCTGCAGCAGCTGCTTCAGCACCAGCTACAGAAGAAGCTCCAGCAGAAGCATAAGTTTATACACTATGCGCAGCCGCTCCTTAATACAGGGGCGGCTTTATTTTTTTAAAATCAATAAAATATGGTAATTTTCTGTTATAACTTTGTAAAAATAAGTAAAGTCTTAATTAAAACACTTGAAAATCTCTAATTTCTCCAACAGAATGATAATGATGTGCAAAATCTTATGATTTTGAATCAATCCATACATATGAGGAATTATATGAAAGGTTTTCTTAAAAAGCTGATTCGCGGCGGAATATGTTTATTTATTCCATTATTTTTGATTTTGTCATGCTCTTCTGATGGAAGCGGAAATAATAATACGAATACAAGCGGAAGAGGAGAAACTTCTAAAGGAACTTCTTACAGACTTGAATATTTAACATCTTCGGGAGATATTTCTGTTTCACTTTCGAATTCAACTTTAACTGTTACTGTACCTGATAATACTGCAGCTTATACATATGCTTGGTATGTAAATCTAAGTCAGTTTGATTCTTCTACCTCGAATACTTTTGATTTGTCTTCATTAACAGCTGACAATACTTACGCAATTCTGGTAATTGTAACAAATTCAGAAACAGGTGTTGTATATACAGCTCAATATAATCTCACAGTAGCAGATGGAGAATAATTATGAAAATTAAAGGTTTTAATTTTTTTGTTTTAACTGCACTTTTTTTTACTTTTTTGTCTTGTACTAATATTCTTACAGATGATTCAAAATCATCTTCGGCAAATGCAGATAAAGTTTCTGTTTCTTTTAATTTTTCATCTGTAAACCGTACGGCACTTCCTTCTGTGGATTTAACAAATTATGTATATATTGTGCAATATAAGCTTTCATCAGAAACAGAGTATACAATATCATCTGCTTTTTCCGGTAATAATAATATTTCGCTTTCTCTTGCAGCCGGCACTTACGACTTTACAGTAAATGCCTATAATTCAAGCGATACAAGTTTTTCAACACCGGTTTTGACGGGAAGCTCTACAGGTAAGGCAATTTCTTCATCGTCAAATACAGTTTCTATTGTGTTAAGTGCTGTAACAGGCGGTACCGGAACTGTTTCTATCACGCTGAATATTGCAAAATCACTCAGTGTAACTCAGGTAAGCGCTGTTCTTTCGGACAGTATTACAAATACTGACAGCGGTACAAAAACTGCTGTTACCAATGGAACAACCTATGACATATTCACTTATTCTAATACTGAAGTACCTTCTGGTGTTTCAAAATATGTAATTTTCTTTCTGTATGATTCTTCAGAAAATCTTGTAACGACTTACGTTGATTCGGTATATGTCGTTTCGGGACTTACTTCATCTGATACTTATACAATTAACGGCACTACATTTATTGCAACAGTTACGGTTCAGAAAAATGGAACTGACTGGACTGATTCCGGTCTTGAAGTTACTCTCGTAAATACCACTGATTCAAGTGATACAGTTACAATGACAGCGACAACAGGTGAAGTCGGATCGTAGCCATGTCGTTCTGTGAGCCAAGGAGTTGGCTAAGACATT
>NZ_JAZOUG010000309.1:0-7897 GCF_045657965.1 Treponema sp.
ATGAATTAAAAACACCTATTTCAATAATTGACGGGCATGCAAATCTTTTAAAACGCTGGGGTAAAGATAATCCCGAACAGCTTTCTCAATCAATCGAATCAATTTTACATGAAACGGAAAATATGAATAAAATTGTTTCAACTCTTCTTGAAATGAGCAGAATCGAAAACGGCCAGCTGAAAGTTGAGAAGAGCAGTTTTTTTGTGACAAATTTTTTTGCCAATCTCAAAGAAGAATTTAAAATCACGCATCCTGATTGTAAAATTCAGATTATTGATGATGATTTCCTTGAAATTGAAACAGATGAGCAGAAACTCCATCAGATTTTTACAGTAATTCTTTCAAACAGTGTCAAATTTGCAGGAGAAAATTGTAAAATCATACTTAAAGCACAAAAGTCAGGTAATAAAACAGAGCTTTCTGTAACTGACAATGGAAAAGGTTTTTCTGAAGAAGAACTGCCGCATATTTTCGAGAGATTTTACAAAGGGGATTCTTCGCATGACCGAAATATAAGCGGTTCAGGTTTAGGGCTTTCCATTGCAAAAACTCTGGTACTTGCCCTTGGTGGTGAAATTAAAGCAGAAAATTCTGAAAATGGTGGTGCAAAAATTTCATTAAAAATTTAAAAGTTCTTATCATTTTTCATACGCACAGAAACAATTATGTGATACAATATTTTCTTATGAAAGAAAATCCTTCACTTTTGATTATTTATAATGCCCGTCTTGTTGATTCAAAGATTGACAGCCCTGGAACTCTTATTATTTCAAATGGCAAAATTTTAAGTATTTTTTTAGGGGAATGTAAATCAGCAAAAACAGCCCTTTTATATGCTTCAGCATTTCTTTCTGATTCTGATTCAAAACCTGAATTTTATGATGCTAAAGGTATGACATTGATGCCTTCATTTGTAGATATGCATGCGCATTTCCGCTATCCGGGTCAGACTAAAAAAGAAGATTTAGATTCCGGTCTTCATGCGGCTGCTGCCGGTGGTTTTGGAACTCTTGTTCTTATGCCGAATACAAATCCTGTAATTTCTGATTCAGATACAGCCGGAAAAGTTATGAAAGAAGCAAATTCAAAAGGACTCGCACGAATTTTCCAGACTGTCAGCATTACAAAAAATTTTGAAGGAACTGATACAGGTGCCATTTCGACACTTACAAATGATAAATTCCCGGTAATTACAGAAGATGGCCGTGATGTTGCTTCAAGTGCTGTCATGCTTGAAGGCATGAAAAAAGCCGGTGAAAAAAATATCATTGTAAGCTGTCATTGTGAAGATCCTTCTCTGGCTCAGGCAGCAAAGCCTTACCGTCAGCGGGCACTTGGTTTTATGAAGCAGTATGATATTCCTGCAGGAAAGGTAAATATAGAAACCCCGGATGTTCCAAAAGCAGTGAATTTTGAGATTGACGGCAATCTTACTAAAGCCAATGAACTTCTGGCTCTTGCCGAAGATGCGGCAACAATACGCAATATTGAAATTGCAAAAACAGCCGGCTGTCATATTCATATATGTCATTGTTCAACAAAAACAAGTATGGATGCTGTGCGCCGTGCAAAAGAAGAAATTGAACTTGGAAACACAAATAAAGGCTTTAACTGCACAGTTGAAGTTACGCCGCACCATCTTGGACTTGTCGGCACTGATGCACCAAATATCCGTGCCCTTGTAAATCCTCCGCTTCGAAGTGAAGATGACAGGCGTGCCCTTATTGAAGCACTCCGGGACGGCACTGTTGACTGTATCGCAACAGACCATGCGCCACATACACAGGAAGATAAAGCAGCTGGAAGTCCGGGTTTTACAGGATTAGAAACTGCTTTTGCTGTCTGCAATACTACATTAGTCAAAAAAGAAGGCTTTTCACTTTCAAAACTTTCAAAACTGATGAGCGAAAATCCTGCAAAGCTGCTTAAATTAAAAACCGGCCGGCTTAAAATCGGTTATTCCGCTGATTTAGTTCTTGTTGATTCTGATGAAGAATGGATTGTAAACAGTGAAAATTTTTACAGCAAAGGTAAATCGACTCCGCTTGAAGGCAAAAGACTTGCCGGTAAAGTTCATGCAACTTTCTTTGAAGGTAAGCAAGTTTTCGGTTAAGGAAAATTTATGCACAGCGAAAAATTTTTAAAAGTTCTTGCACGCCAGTATCCGACTGAGCGTGCCGTTATTTCTGAAATTGTCAATTTACAGGCAATTCTTTCTCTTCCAAAGGGAACGGAACACTTTTTAACAGACATTCACGGCGAATTCCAGCAGTTTTCTCATGTTCTGCGTAACGGCTCAGGTTCAATCAGAACAAAAATTGAAGAAGTTTTCGGCAACACAGAAACAGCTTCGACAAAGCGTTCTCTTGCAACTCTTATTTACTATCCGAAAGAAAAGCTCGAAATTATCCGGCAGAGCGAAAAAGGCGAAGATTTAAATGACTGGTATACAGTTACCCTTCACCGTCTTGTGGCAATGCTCCGCCGAGTTTCTTCAAAATACACGCGTTCAAAAGTTCGTAAGATTATGCCGGAAGATTTTGCCTACGTAATCGAAGAATTAATCACCGAAAAAGAAGAACTTAGCGATAAACAGGCCTATTATAATCAGATTTTGCAGACAGTAATCAGAATCGGGGCGGCAGAACCTTTAATCGAAGCGCTTTGCAACATGATTCAGACACTTGTAATTGACCACCTGCACATTATCGGAGATATTTTTGACAGAGGGCCGGGGCCTCATCAGATTTTAGACAAGCTGCTTCACTATCATTCACTCGACATTCAGTGGGGAAACCACGATGTTGTCTGGATGGGGGCAGCTAGCGGCAGTAAAGTGTGCATTGCAAATGTTGTGCGCCTTTGTGCCCGCTACAATAATCTTGATGTTCTCGAAGAAGGCTACGGAATCAACCTTACGCCGCTTGTCACTTTCTGCATGAAATATTACGGGCACATGGACAGGCACGCAGTTCACAAGGCAATTTCGATTATTCAGTTCAAGCTTGAAGACCAGATAATCCGCGCAAATTCTGAATTTGAAATGCAGAACCGCCTTATTCTCGACAAAATCAACTGGCAGAAGGGAACAATTCAAATCGAAGGTAAAGAATGGCCGCTGAATTCAACAAATCTTGAAAACGATTTTCCGACAGTTGACCGTAAAAATCCTGCAAAACTCAACGAAGATGAAGTAATGGTCATGAACCGGCTTGCTTATTCGTTCATGCACTGCGAAAAACTTCAGAATCACGTAAAATTCCTTTACAAAAAAGGCAATCTTTACAAAGTCTTTAACGGAAATCTTTTGTACCACGGCTGTATGCCGCTTGATTCTGAAGGCAAATTTCTGAAAGTAAATCTTTTCGGTAAAGAATTTTCAGGAAAAGCACTTTATGATGAGCTTGAACTTTGGGCGCGCAAGGGATATTTTTCAAAACAGGGAACAAAAGAAAAGGAAAAAGGCGAAAGCATTCTCTGGTATCTGTGGACTGGTCCAAAATCGCCGCTTTTTGGAAAAGATAAAATGGCCTGCTTCGAAAATATGTTCATAGCCGAAAAAGAAGCAAGTAAAGAGCATAAAAATCATTATTATGATGAAGTTGAAGATGTTGCAACGGTTGAAGCAATTTTAACGGAATTCGGCTTAGACCCAAAAACAGCTCACATAATTAACGGACATGTTCCTCAGGAAGTAAAAAAAGGCGACTCACCGATTAAATGCGGCGGAAAACTTTTGATTATTGACGGTGGATTTGCGGCAGCTTACCACGAAAAGACAGGAATTGCAGGATACACGCTAGTCTGTAATTCTTACGGACTGCGTTTGGTTGTTCACGAAAAATTTACCAGCTGTGACCAGATGATTGCAACCGACAGTGACATTGTAAGCGACACAATTACAGTCGAAAAATTCCCGTCACGACACTATGTCGCCGACACAGACCGCGGACAGGAAATTAAAGAGCAGATTTCTGAACTGGAAGACCTTCTGGAATTATACCGTAAAGGTCAGTAATTAAGCGGGTGAATGGTGCGTTGTTTTAGAATCCGATTCTGAATCCTACAAATGCTCCGGCTCCGCTTAAATCAAAGCTGTTTACAAAGTTTGTACTTGCAAGGCTTGCTTTAGCGATAATCTCGATAACACGGAAATTGAAAGTAACGCCTGCCTGCTGCTGGAAAATCTGGTTCTGGTAAGAGCTGTTCAAATCAAAGAAAAGAATTTTCCAGATTCCAAGCCGGATATTAAGCATATATTCAAAATAAGTGAGCCTGTTTTCTGAAGAATACGGATCTCTCATTGCAAAGCCGACAGCCGGAGAAATCTTAAGCCACTGTCCTAAAGGTGTCCAGTTTGCACTCAAACCAAGTTTAAGCGGGCGGTATGCCTTATAAGTAGCTTCAGAATATGTAAAATCATCATGCCCGTGATCAGTTGTGTGTGATTCGGATTCATCAAGATAGCCAAGCACATTTGTTTCATCAAAAGAAGCGTAAACCCTTGTGCTCATTTTGTAGTTGAGTTTACCTGGAACAATTGGAATCCTGCCATAGCCGCCGATATTCAAACCGCCCAGAACATTCCGTTCAACTTCAAGAGTCAAATCAAAACCGCCGTTACTCATAATTTCTGAGATGTTGAAATTGGTATTATTGTCTTCAACAAAATCATGCATATTGGCAGCAGTATAAATTTCGACATTGGCACTTGCTTCTCCATGAACTGCTCCGCCGGAGGTAGTAGAGATTGAAGCTGTTGCAGTTGTTTTTGGAACATAAACAAGCGGTACATAATAAGTTGGCATAATTTTAACGGCATAATCGTTTACGAGAGTCTGAAATGAAAAGTTCATGTCGGCAAAAACATCTGCATAGCCTGTAACATCAACAGTTTTTGTAGAATCTACACTTAAACCGGAAGCAAGTAATTCAAATAAATCTTTGCTGATGTTAAAGTTTCCAGTTGATTCAATTCCGCCAGAAAAGGAAAGCCTGAAATGACTGCCTGCATTTACATTAAGGAAAGCCTGTTCCCGGTTATAAAATCCGATGGAAAATCCGTCATCAGGCATTTCTTTGGCAATTTTCTGCAGGTCAATCACAAGATCTTTTTTAAGAACATCCCCTGCTGCCCAATAACTGTTTGCAGCTGCGACCTGAGCATCAAGACCGAGTTCTACATATCTGTGAGGTTTTGAAATTAAATCTACGGCAAAAACGCATGGAAGCGAGACTGCTGAAAAAATCAAAGTTGATAAAATCTTTTTCATAATCTGCCTCCTTATTTTTCCCAGACGTCAACGGTGCCGTTAGTCTTTATTATTAACCTGCAGTTTGCAAGACCGAATTCTGCAGAACGTGGAACTTTGATTTCACTTCCGTCGGCTTCGATTGCAATTTTTATCTTTGGACAGAAAGGATAATTGTCAAAAAGCGAAGCAATTTCTTCTCCGGTGAATGTGAGGGTTTCCTGCGAACCGGAAACAGTCAGCTTTTTGCAGCTGTCGCTTGAAAAATCACTGTCTGTGAACACCTGGTCATCATAAAAAACAGCGGAAAGCTTAAGGCCTGTGTCATTTTTGACAGTGTAAACAACTGAAACACTTTCGATTAAGTCAGTGTATTTTTTGAATTTAGATTTATCATCAGCACTGTCTCGTTTTAATAAATCTTCATCAATTTCATGGCCTGCAAGAGAAAGAACATCGTTAATTGTGATGTAACTGTCATCGA
The DNA here is from genome assembly GCF_045657965.1 of Treponema sp. GTDB lineage: Bacteria > Spirochaetota > Spirochaetia > Treponematales > Treponemataceae > Treponema_D. Next base: position 5,737 of record NZ_JAZOUG010000309.1, read on the forward strand.
GCCTGCTTGCAGACGGAATGTCATAAGTATCATTGAGTTTGATTTTAAGCGGTAAAATCAGTGCGATGTTTACGCTGATTGAAGTAGAGCCGCTTGTAAGAGCATCAAGAGCATCTCCTTCAAGAGTGATTTCACCGGCACTTCCAGAAAGCGTAAGATTGTAAGCGATTTTAAGGTTGTCCGGTAAATCGTTAAGAAGTTCTGTTACATTTGTAAGTTCTGCAGAATAATAATTGTCTGCGTCATTATCATGAGAAGCAAACATTTTGTCTGTAGAAATCATATAGTTTGAGTCTGCCAGTGAAGATAAATCTTCTGTGGTCTGCTTCATTTTGATTGTATCACTGGAAAGTAAAGTCTGGCTGCCACCATCATATGATGCAGTAACACCTGCATTAAAAGAAAGGTCTTCGATTGCAGAATTTTCGACAGGATAGGTCATGAAGATGTAGCCTTCAATGCCGGAAAATTCGATATTTTTGAGAAGATTGCTGATTTCACTGTCATCGCTGTCGGCTATGTCGTTGAGCAGTGAAGAAAAACTTAAGCCTGTATCAATTTCACCGGAACCTGCTCCGTTACCGAGTTCTCCAAGTTCTGAAATATCAACGATGAGATTTGAGAGGGAGTCAATTGAGCAGCTTCCTGCCAGTGTAATTGAAGTTGTTTCGCCTTCGTCAGCAAATACAATCGTGGCGTTTTGCAGTGAGAATACAAGCTGACTTCCTGATGTACTTACATTGGTTGGCGTTACTGTTTTACCATTAAGGGAAGCTGTTTTATGCAGAATATAGCCGGATTCTCCGCCGTCAGTGAATTCTGAATCAGGAATTGTAATTCCACCGGAAAGATTAAATTCTGTGCCGTTTTCAATTACAATTCCACTCCAGCCTTCAGGATAAGCACATGAGAAAGAAAGCGAGCCTGATTCAACTGTTGCTGATTTTAAAACTGAGTTTATTCCGTCAAGGGCAAAAGATTCATCAATTGAGATTGTGCCGTTTGTGCCAAGATCAGAATTTGACATTGTAAGTCCGGTAATTTTTGAAAATTTGATGTTATTCGGAGAAAGTTTGACCGTATAATCAAGCTTTGTTCCTGTAGTTCCACCGGAAATTTCACCGCTTACCCAAACCAGCATATTAGGAACAAGTGTTTTGCCGGACAAATCAAGACTTAGATTTCCACCGCCGGCAAGAGAAGCAGAAGTAGAAGGACCGGCAATAGTTTTGCCGTTTGTATCAGTAAGAGTTACACAGGCTGTCATTGTAAAATCATCAGAAACATTAGCAGGGGCAGTAAGAGAGATGTCAAAAGTTCCGCTTCTGATGTACATGTAAGTAAAATCTGGAGAAGTTATATTAAATGTAAGGGGAATCCCAGAATTTCCAGAATTATCTCTTAATGAGCCGTCTGTACCCAGTTCATAAACTGTAAGAGTCTGCGTTAAATTCAGACTGTCTGAAATTGTCTGAGACAAATCCGGAGCGTCGAAAGTAGTATTGAAAGAAATTTCACCGAGATCAGAGTCTGTAGTGATTGAAAGAGGAATGTCTGCAATCTGGTAGTTAAGAATGTACTGAAGGACATCAGTGCTTTTACCGGTCGGGTTGTAATCGTAAACAGAAAGCCCGGAGTTATCGTCTTTGTCGAGAATATCTTTTAATTTTGATACACTGAGTTTATCTGCAACAGAAATCGATGAACCGCCCAGAGAAAACTCGTAAGTTCCTGAAGATTTTACGGAAACCTTCTCCGGAAGAGAAAAATCACAGGACAAAGCTGTAAGCGAAAACAGAATAACTGAAAATGGGAAAATTAATTTCTTCATGTTCCGTCTCCTTCTAATCCAAAAAAATCAAAAACAAAATAACTTTATTTAATAAGAGACTTCTAAGAATATCTTGAATTATAACTTATTATTGAAGAAAAACAAGTGTAATATAGATATTTTGGAGATTTTTAATTAAAAATTTTAAAACTATTGTTTTTCCTGTAGAATTACATTATATTTCAGTTTAGACATTTCAATTCCAGTTGATTTATCCAAATTGCGGACTGGGGCTGTTTCGTATGAATCAGCAAATCTTGCTAAATAGGAGGCTCATTATGAGTGCTGTCTTATCTAACAATCATTATTTATTTACATCTGAATCAGTAA
>NZ_JAZOUG010000310.1:0-5307 GCF_045657965.1 Treponema sp.
ATATTTAAGATAGTTTTCAACTGAATAGTACAAAAAGATAAGAAAATGCTTAATATAACTACGTTTTAATTCAAAAATTATTGAAATTAAGCATTTAAATCTATAAGATTAATTTCCACGGTACATCGGTGAGACAAAAAAATTGAGGATATATGAAAAAAAAAAAATTACTGACTTTGTGTTTTGCTTTGTTTTCCTGTTTTTTTGCAGTTTCTGAACCTGATAACGGTAAATTTCTGCCAGATTTTGAAATTTTACAGCCAAATCATGTTTTTTTTGAGCTTGGAGGCGGTTTAAGCTTCCCTGTTGAATTTTACAGTCAGGGAAATATTGCCATGACAAGCTACGGAGCCAATTTTTTTGCTGGTGCCGGTTATAACTGGAGCGGCTGGCTTTTGGGGTTTGCTTACACGCACGATATGTGGGGTGAAGGAAAAGGCTCTTACGCTCTTATGGAAAATTTCCGTACGAATATAGTTGAATTCCGTTTCCGCCGTCTGCTTACAAAAAATTCTGTTTCATGGCTTCCTTCATGGCTTGAAATTGTTCCTGGGGCCGGACTTGGTGTAAATTTTATTACTACAGATTATTATCCTTCAAAGCGTGCAAAAGATGAAGGAAGAATGAACAGTGTTAAGCTTTTTGATGAAGGTGCAAACTGTTTCTTTTACAGACTTTCACTTGAAACATCATTTTTCCTTGGAACAGATATGGCAGTTCCTTTTTTAGGAGTTGATTATAATGCTTTTTATGACACAAGTATTGGCGGTGGTTTTGCAGGCTATGCAAGAGCGTATATTGGAATCAGAGCCTATCCTTTTGGTGTTGTAAATGATATTCAGCGGATATCTCAAAAGAAAAAAGAACAGAATCTTGAACAGAAAAAAATAGAAAAAGAACAGATTGAATCCTGGCCTGCTCCTTCTGCGAAAATTGAACTTACTCCAAAAGAAGGATTTACTCCTGATGATGATGGAATTGATGAAACTGCAGTTTTGTTTCCTTCTGTTAAAAATTTTGAAGAAGAGCCTGAAAGCTGGAAAATTACAATCCTTGATTCTCAGAATCATGAATTTAAGACATGGACCGGAAAAGGTGCACTTCCGGAGAATCTTGAATGGAACGGCCGATCAGATTCCGGAGAACTTGTATTTTCAAGAAATATTTATACTGTAAATCTTACCGTTGTTCCTTCTCACAAAGATCAGGAACGTACCGGTGTGAAGGAAGTAACTGCAGATAATTCATTGAAGACCGGAATTTTGATGCAGGTAATTATTCCTAACAAAAAATGGAAAATTATCGTAAATACAATTCACTTCGATGCAGACAAAGCAACCTTTGACAGAATCCCTGCCGAACAGCGTCAGGAAAATATCGAAACTCTGGACAGCATTGCCCGTCAGATTAAAGAACATGGTGAAGTAAGTGTTCTGGTTGAAGGTTATGCAAATAATGTTACCAATACAGAGCGCGAAGACCGTGAAGAACTTGTTCCTTTGTCAAATCTTCGTGCAAAAGTTATAGCAGATTCACTTATTGAACGCGGATTAAAACAAGAACTTTTAGCTTCTGAAGGAAAAGGTGGTGCTAATCCGATTGCTGAATGGAAAGACAGACAGAACTGGTGGAAGAACCGCCGTGTAGAATTTATTGTTACAAGACAGGAATAGTTTTAGGAGAAAGAAGGTTTTATGAAAAAGATTTTTCGTTTTACTTTTATTGTATTTTCATTAATGATGGTTTTCACCGGCTGTTCTAATTTATTTGAGCGTTATTACAATGAAGACGGAACTGAAAAAACTGGTGATGACTCTCTAAAAACTTCAGCTTCCAGCGTTGGCACTTCCAGTGTTTCCAGCGGTCTTGTAGTAATAAAAAATACTGCGCCTTCTGTAAATCAGATAACCTATAATGCAGCCCAGAATACATATTTTGTAGGAAAAGTTCCTTCTGATTTTAATGATTTTGATGTTGATTATATAAATGGAACAAATGTTTCTCTTCATGATGATGATAATCCTGTAGAATTCAGGGCATATGCAAATGATTCAAATGCAACTGTTACCTGGACTGCGGAACAGACCTGGCTTTTTTCTGCTGATTTAGAAACTGGAAAAGATGCGGCAGGTGAGGAAGTAACAGGCTATTTCAGTCAGAGTGCACAAAAACTTTCAAAGCCTGTTGAAGTTTCTTTAACAGATAATTCTTCTTCATCTTCAAGTATTGTAACGGCAAATCTTCCTTATGGAGTCACTGTTGTTAGCTGTACAATTACAGCTGATGATGAAGAATACTCTTCAACCTACAGAATTGTTCTGACAAAGCGATATGAACTTATTTATAATTCAGGGCTTGTTGTTCTTAGTGCTCAGGATGAATCATTAAATATGATTGAATATGATGAAGAAATTCCAGAATATGAACTTTCAGAAATAACTGCAGATGATAATGACATGAGCTTCAGATATTTTCTGTCCGATACAGATTATTCTATCGAGTGGTCTGTAATTCAAATTGAAGAATATGAAGCTGTAACCCAGACTGTTACAACGACTTCTTATGATTCTGATTTAGGCACTAAGACAGAAGTTACAACTACAACTGTTACAGGTCAAAAAATTACAGAAGTTAATAATGCACTTGATTTCGAGACAGAAAGTAAATACGGAAATAATCAGGCAATTAAAGCTTCAATTCCATATGGAAAAACTGAAGTAACAGTAACAATTACTGCCCCGGATTTTACTGAAACTTCTTATAAAGTAATTCTTACCCGAAACATTTACACAGAAACTTCAGCTTCAGGTTCAACTGCGGTTACCGGAAACTATTCAAAACTTTCAGAACTGACAGTAGATTTGACCAGCGGTGAGGATACCTCATCACTGGCACTTACTCCTGAATTTAATCCTGATGTCACTGTTTATCGTCTTGAAGTTGATGAAGAAGCAGATTCAATCACTATTAATGCAACTGCTGCTTCTGAAAATGCAGAAATTTCTGATGCAAAGGTTATTACAAAATATGGTACTGTTCCTGATGTTTCAGGACTTACTGTTCCATTAGCAGGCGGAACTTCAAAAATCACCTTTACCGTAACTGACGAAAGTGGAGTCAGCCGCACCTATACAATTTACGTAACAAAAACAACGGACGGAGACACAACACTTTCTGCCCTCGACTTTACTCCAGCTTCCTCTTATGCAAACGGCGTTAAAGGATTTACTGTAGACACAACATACACAGGTGAAAGTTCAAGCGGAACAGCAAAATACAGCATGACGCTCAGCGCAGACAGCCGCGTAGATGTAACTGATTTAACCTTTACAGCAGTCCCAGCAAACAAGCGAACAACAGTCGCATACGGTGTTTCTGATTCAGTTTCTACTCTTCCTGGTGATGATGAGTGGACTGATTCATACACCTATGCCACACAGACTTCATCTCCAGTTTCAAAATCGCTCACCATTGGCGATGAAAGCACCGCTACCATTACCCGCGTGCTTTGGGTAAAGACCGTAAGTGACAGCTACTACCACTACACAACTTCCGGCTATGAAAGCGAAAAACGTGCAGACACCACCTACCATGCAGTAAAAATTACAAAGGCGGGAGATTTAAACACAAATCTTACAGAGCTTGTCGTTGTTGCAACTTACGAAGACGGAAGCACAAAGACAATTCTTACACAAAAGACAACTTCTGAAGTTGCTAGCACAACAAGCGGAGTGGCTGTAAATGTATCCACCTACGCAGACCAGCTTGACTTCTACTTCCGCCCGCTTGATAAGGACGCAGCTGTAACATATACGGCAGCAAACACAGTTTATGCAACCGGTCAAAACACAAGTTTTACTGGATATGCTGCAGGCGCAGTATCAGCAGGAATTGATGAGACTTCAGATAATCTTTCTGCACCCGGATACCACTTTACACTCGGTGAAATAGCTCAGGGAACTGGAGTAAGCTATAATACAAAAGATTTGCCGAACGGAACTACAACTGTAAAAATCTGCGGTATTACATATAAATTTGTAAAACCTGACGTAAATACTGTTTCTTATTCTGTAAGCGGCTGGGATAATCTTGGAAGTGGAATAGATACAGAAACACGTGAATATTATATATATCTGGAAAATTCGGTAGATACTGTTCATCTTCCATTCACCGTAACACAGCAGAATGCAACAGTAAATGTAAGCTCCGTAACTCAGACAGCCGATGCAAACGGAGCTACTCCTGCATCCCAAAGTGATGCAAGCTGGAGTGTACTTCATAAAGATAATTCTTCTTCCGGTCAGGTATCAAATTCATGGATTGTAAGTATTGGAAATGCTTCTTATGAAGCTGACGGATATACAACAACCAAGACTGGAAATACTTCTTCTTCAATTGTAATTCCTGAAGGTACGACAAAACTTGTAATGTATGTAGAAAATAACGGCACATCAAAAGACTACACCTACTACATAGTGCGTGCAAGCGATTCAGAATCACGCTTAAAGGAACTTTCTTTTGATTCTGCATCAATTGAACTTTCTGACTGGACTACAGATTCTGACACTGCAGCAAGCTATGTTTACATGCCGGTTTCAGATGCTTATGACATCGATGCCGGAACACTTGTTCTTTCTGCAGCAGCAGTTTCTGATAATGCAGTAATTTCTGTTACAAAGACTCATTCTTCAATAAGAAACATAACTGCCTCAGATGATGAAAACTGGGAAACTTCTTCTGTTTCTGTCGGAACTGAATCAACAGGCTCATACGAAGGAAGCTATACAATTTCTGCCAGCGATGCCGGCTGTCTTATGTACACAGTGACTGTTATTTCAAGCAACGGTAATTCAACTCATACATACCATATTATCGTTTATGTTGAAGCAGATACCACAGCAGCACTGACGGCTCTTTCTGTTGTGCAGAACGGAACAGATTACAATAATTCAATCCTTGCAAATTCATTCAGTTCAGATACAACATCTTACGAACTTTCTGCAAGTCTGAATTACACCGGAAATATTGTAATTACACCGACGGTTTACGAAAAAGCTTCAATTACAGACTGTACTGTGACTGTAGACAGTGAATCAATTATTGACAGCGGTGCTTCAGTTTCTGAAAATGTGATTACCGTTCCATACGACTGGTACAGTGAAAATCTCGGAAAGACTGTTATAATTACATACACCGTTACAGCACAGGACCCGGCCGTAACAAATACATATACAGTAACTCTTGCTCTTCCAACTCTTACAACAATAACCGAAACTGAAACATTCAGCTATTCAACTGAATATTCTT
>NZ_JAZOUG010000311.1:0-11091 GCF_045657965.1 Treponema sp.
TTTTGTTGCCCCTGTATACTACTTCGGAATCAACTTTATATTTTAATTATTTAACTGCTTATGAGTGACTCAAAGAAAAAAATACTTGTTTTGGGCTGTACAGGTTCAATTGGAACAAGTACGCTTGATATTCTGCGTAACGAGAAAAATCGATTTGAATGCTGCGGTCTTTCTGCAAATTCAAAAAAAACAGAACTTGAAAATCTTTCAAAAGAATTCAACTGCCCTTTTACACTTACTAAAACAGACGGAATTGACGGAATAAAACGGCTTATAGACGAAACAAAGCCGGATATCGTTGTAAACGGAATTGCCGGAAGTGCCGGATTAAAGCCAAGTATGACAGTTTTAGATGCAGGAATTGATCTGGCACTTGCAAATAAAGAAACTGTTGTCATGGCAGGACCTTTAATGTTTGAAGCAGCAAAAAAGTCCGGTTCAAGAATTTTACCGGTAGATTCTGAACATTCAGCAATATTTACTCTTGTTAACAGCTGCGGAAAAGAAAACATCGATAAAATTGTAATCACTGCAAGCGGCGGTCCATTCAGAACATTTCCGCGCGAAAAGCTTAAATCAGTTACAATTCAGGATGCATTAAAACATCCAACATGGGACATGGGCGTTAAAATCACGATTGATTCTGCAACTCTTGGGAATAAAGGTCTTGAAGTAATCGAAGCAGTCCGACTTTTTGACGTAAGAGCAGAACAGGTTCAAGTCGTTGTACATCCTCAAAGTGTAATTCATTCACTTGTACAGACAAAAGACGGAATTGTTTACGGACAGTTTTCAGAACCTGACATGAAACACCCGATTTTGCAGGCTCTGGACTGGCCTGAAATTCTTCCTTCATTCATGAAGCCGTTTGATTTAACAGATACGCTGGATGGAACACGAACTCTAACCTTTGAAAAACCGCGTACAGATGATTTTCCAATGCTTTCACTTGCTTTTGAATGTGCAAAAAAAAGTGCTTCCTATCCGATTGTTTTTAATGCCGCAAATGAAGTTGCCGTTCAAGCTTTTATCGAAAATAAAATTGGATTCCTTGAAATTGCTGAACTTGTCAAAAATGTAATACATAAATACGAGTGGACTAAAATCCCGCGAGATTTATCAGATGTATTTGAAGCTGATAAACTTGCCCGTGAAAAAAGCAAAGAACAAATCATCCACTAAAATAAGATACTATGACAATTATAATCGGAATCATTTTTTTGGGAATCCTCGTTTTTCTTCATGAACTTGGACATTTTCTGGCTGCTAAACTTTCTGGAGTAAAAGTAGAAGCATTTTCAATCGGCATGGGACCGGTTTTACTTCACAAAGAATGGAAAGGCACAGACTGGCGTATTTCACTGCTTCCATTTGGTGGCTACTGTGCAATGAAAGGTGAACAGGATTTTGAAGAATACTATAACGGTAATTCACAGATTGACCATAATTCCTTTTATGGTGTTAAGGCAATTTTTCGTGCTTTTATAGGTTTTGCAGGTCCTTTAGCAAATTTTTTGTTTTCAGTCCTTGCATTTTTTATAATTGCGCTCACCGGCTACACTTATTATTCAGCAGGAAATACAATCCGGCTTGCAACCGAACAATATCCTGAACTTCATTCAGCTGCCAAAGAAGCAGGCATTACAAGCGGTGACAGAATTATCAGAATTAATGAAAAAGAAACAGAAGATTTTTCTGCCATTTACACTGAAATTGCTGCACACGGCGATGAGGATATTCTTATCGAAGTAGAACGAAACGGAGAAATTTTAAATTTTATTGTTCACACTGACTTAGACAAAAACACAGGTGAAGGAAAAATCGGCGTCATGAGCGATGAAACTTCAGTTGAACCACGACAAGCTGTACGCTACAGCTTTTTTCCTGCACTTTATCAGGGATTTTCTCAAACATTTAAATTGATTTACCTTTCCATTAAAGGAATTACAACCCTTTTTAAAGGCGTAAATATAACTGAAAGTATTGCAGGCCCAGCCCGGATTACGAATATGCTTGGTGAAACCGCAAGATCAGGTTTCTCAGCAGGATTTCGTGAAGGCTGTGTATCCGTTTTGCAATTCATGGCTTTAATTAGTATATCGCTTTTTATAATGAACCTGCTTCCAATTCCAATTCTTGACGGATTTTTAGTTTTGACTTCAGTTGTAGAAGCTGTTTTTGGTATTAAGGTTTCCCCAAAAGCGAAAAATATTGTACAATATGCAGGAATTGCACTGATTGCAATTCTTTTTACTCTGGCAATAAGCGGTGATTTTCATTATTTTTCGGAGCTGTTAAATGCAAAAAAATAAATTGGCTAAAATTAGTTTACTGACACTTTCAATCGCAGGTTTTAATTTTTCACTTTTCGCACAGTCTCATATTTCTACTCAGTCACATTCTGGAGGAGTAACAAATATATCATTCCTTGAAAATACAGACAGCTCAGTTTTTTCAAGCGGTACTGACGGATTTTTAATCAAATGGAGTGATGATGGAATCGGCGAACACTACCAGATTTCAGATCTGCCCATTAAAATGATTGCCAGAAGTCCAAATGGAAACGAAATTGCAGTATACGAAAGTGACGGAGCTTCATTAAATCGTGTTTCAGTCTGGAACTGGAAAACTTTGACAAGAAAATTTGCGTTCCGATTTACTGATTCACTTACAAGTCTTTCATATTCAGCTAAAGGTACATATATCATCTGTGGAACTGCAAATGTTGATGGACCGATTTTCTTAAATTCTGTTAATGGTTCAATAATCCGCAATAAAATCAAAGGTGATAAAAGTATAGTAAATTTTGTTTACACATCAGATTCAGAAAAATCATTAATTACCTATTCACCCAAAGGAACACTTGTTTATTACAATCTTCAAAATGGAAATGAAAAAGCAAGATTTAACACTGAATATGACTTGAATCAATTCTGTCTTTTTAACAATGGTGTTTTTGGCGCCGGTGTACGTGGAAATTCTATTTTTGTAATACAGGCAGTCACAGGAAATACTTTAGGAACTTTCAAAGCTAATAATCCAGTTTTAATTTCCCGCAATAAATCTAAAGACCTTTATTATATTGTTAATGATAACAGACAATTTAAGCTCTTTAAAATTTCTAATGACAGAAATAAAGCAGTTGTTTCTCCGGAATTACAAAGAACTTTTTCAGGCCTAAAAAACGGTGAAGAAATTGTTTGCGCAGCTTTAGCAGGCGAAGAAATTTATGCAGGGACAAATACCGGAAATATTTATAAATTTGATTATGCACAGTCTGAGCGTATTGATGTACAGCAGCCGTTTACAGATAAAATGTATGAATCAATTTATGATATTGCAGCCGTAGGAGAAGATTTTTATTTCCTTTCCCCTTCATCAATTTTTAAGTCTTCTTACGAAAGCAACATTATAGACAAAAAGGCTGTTAATTCTGGATATACCAGTTTAATACCGTATGGTGAAAATATAATTCTATGGACAAAAGATTCCAAAAAACCAGTCGTTCTATTAGAACTTTCATCAAACAAAATGATTCAACTTTTTAATCCGGAAGGTACAATTCAGATTTTAAAGCTTTATGGAAACAGTTTAATTGATATTGAATCGAATTCATCCGTAAATTTATTTGATATTTCAACTTCTCAAAAAAAGCAGTTATTTCAGGGAACAAGTATTCAGGATGCACTGCTCTACAATGAAAATGATTTATATATTGCAAAAACAAGTACCTCATCTTCAGCTTCACCGTTAGTTTATGTAAATATAAAGACACAGGAAACTGTTCCCCTTAATTCAATAAAAGGTACTGTAGTCTATTCACTCACATACAACCCGAATATCTCACAAAGTGAAATTTTTGGAATCACAATTTATACTAATTCCCAGACTAAGAAATTAACAACATCAGTTTTTGCATACAGACCATCTACAAAAAACATGCGTTATCTTCTTTCAATCTCAGATGAAGACAGTGAAGCATTTGCAACTCTTAATGAAAATATTTTATTCACAAATATCGGAAAAAGTCAGGTGCGCTCCGTTAATATTTCCACAAAACGAGATTTAACATACAGAAGATCTGCTTCAATGCCGATAAAAGCAATAACAAATAAGAGCAAAATGGTTGTTTTAAACCGGGATGGTTCGATCAGCTGGTACAATCCGACGCTGAATAATGTACTTGCAGACTGGTATCTTACAAGCGATGGAAACTGGTTTGAATTTTAAAAAAAACAGTTTATAATTTTAAATTAATGAAACAAGTCACTGCAATTTTTATATTTCTGTTTTCTCTTTTTTATATAACAGCAAGTCCATGGAGTGAACGGGCTTTTTATATTGTTGAATCTGAATCACAAAAAAATATTCGCCGTGCAATCGAAACTGACTACTCTTTTGTAAAATATACACGGGGTGCAGATAAAGAAAATGTTCTAATGGCTGCCCTAAAACATAATCGTGATAATGAAGTTATTTCCCTGCTGTTAAAAGCTGGTGTTTCTCCCGATTCTAAAACAAAAAATGGCGTAACTTCATTTATGTATGCATGCCAGTATGAAACAAATATAGATGTCATTGAGGACATGCTTAAAACCTCAGCTTTTCGTGATGCTGCAAAGAAAAAACGCATTCTTACAAAAGATAAAAATGGGCTTACATCTTTTGATTATGCAAGAATGAATGAAACTCACAGTGAGGATATTCTTGAAATTTTACGTCAGTACGCTGATGAACCTGCAAAAGAGCAGCCTGAAGATAACGAAAAACCACAGGAAAATACTGAAACTGGTTCTGAAGAAATTTCAGAAAGTATTCCTGAAGAAGCTCCTGTTGAAGTTCTTACAGAATCCGGAGAAAATTTAATTGCTGCTCCAGTTTTACCGGCAGAACCTGAAGTAAAAACTGAAGCTGTTGTTGAAAGCGAAGTAACTGAAGAAAAAGAGATTGTAAACAAACTTATTGATTTTGCAGAGGCTTCTTCAGATTCTAAAATTATCAGAGAAAGTATATATCTTTATGATTATGCTGATGATAAATATACAGCTTCCATAATTCCAGAAAGTCTGATTCTTGCAGAAGAATCTGCAAAAAAATTTATTTCCGACGCGAATAAAAAAGATTCATCTGGAAAAACAAAGCTGATGCAAGCAGCTAAAAGCGGTGATATTGCACTAATCGAAAACCTGCTTTATTCAGGAGCAGAAATAAATGCAAAAGATGATGACGGCTGGACTGCCTTAATGTATGCTGCACGATTTCAAAAAAATCCGGATGTTACACGGCTTTTACTGTATAAAGGTGCAGACCGTACCATAAAAAATAAATATGGTCTTACTTCCCTCCAGCTTGCAGCCGGATACTCGCAAAATTCTGATGTTGTTTCGGCTCTTTTAGACTCATGTAAACCTGATTCTGAAGAAGCCAGAGAAGCTTTTTTTTATGGTATCTCAAATTATAACAATACAGATGTTCTTCAGGCCTTTATCAATAAAAAAGTTCCCTTAAATATTCCCTATGATGGAAAAACTCCATTAATGATAGCCTGCCAGACAAACAATAATACCAAAATTATAGACTGGCTCTTAAAAAATGGAGCCTCAAAATATCAGGTAGAAGTTTCTACTGGCAAAACAGCATACGATTATGCAAAAGAAAACAAAAAGCTTCCTCATAATCTTACATACTGGTCTTTAAATCCAAATTCATAAATTTAAAAATAAGGAATCAAAATGCGTATTACCGGCGGAAAATTAAAAGGACGTGTCATAAAATGCCCTGACGGCATAATCAGGCCAGCGATGGACAGAATGAGAGAATCTGTTTTTGCAATTTTAGGGGATTTAGACGGAAAATCCTGGCTTGATTTATTTTCCGGAAGTGGAACAATAGCAATTGAAGCAGTTTCACGCGGTTCAAAAAGTGTACAGCTGTGTGAAAAAGATAAAATAAAAGTAAAACAGGTTCTGGAAAATGTTTCTATTACAGAAAAAGAACTTGGAGTAAAAATCGGCTGTCACTTTATGGCAGTAGAACTGTTCTTAAAACGCTGCAAAGACACATTTGATTATATATTTTTAGACCCGCCCTTCCCTTATAAATACAGGCTCGATTTACTTAAAATTATTGAACAGCGTTCACTCATCAATGAAAATGGACTTGTTATGATTCATTTTCCGGAAGAAGATATGCTTCCAGATCAAATCGGTTCTTTATCCTTAACAGATAAAAGAATTTACGGCCGTTCTATAGTTCATTTTTACTCGTATTCTGATAAAAATAAAAAATAATCTTAAATGAGGCTTGACTTTTCAAAAAAAAGTGTTAGCATTAAAGCAGTTAATAATTTCAGGTAAAAAAAGTTGGATGAAAATAAATTAAAAAGTACTTTATCTGCGCATAGTATTCCTGAAGGTTTTATCAAAGTCACAGATAAACCTGTTCAGGCTCTTACTTCTGAGCAAAAAGCCGTTCTCAACCGTAAAGGAAACGTACTCTTTAATGAAGGTAAGTATGATGCTGCCTGCAGAATTTTTGTTACGACCGGCTATTCCGATGGTTTAGTTCGTATTGGAGATATTTATAAAAAGCAAAACAGAGATTTAATTGCGCTGAAATATTATATATTAGCCAATAATAAAAATAAATCTCAGGCTCTTTATGAGAAGATTGCCAGTATTATTTCAATATTAATTAAGTAATTAAAAAAAAGTGAGGATATAAAAAAATGAGTGATGAATTATTTAAGGAATATGAAATTCCACAAATGGTAACAGAATATGTTCCTGAAGACGGGAAAGTTTCTGCAGAAATCTCTGAATTGTCAAAAAAAGGCTACCAGTTAATAAAAGATAACCGGATTGATGAAGCCAAAGAAGCTTTCAGTAAAATTCTAGAAATTGAAGATAATAATAATTACGCCCTTGTAGGTTTGGGTGATGCAGAACGAAAACAGGGAAAATTCCGCTCTGCAGAAGAATTTTACTCAAAATGCCTTGAATATCATCCTAATAACAGTTATGCATTATTTGGACTGGCTGACTGTTACAAAGCATTAAACCAGTATCATAAAGCCATTGCTATATGGGAGCAATATCTTGTTCATGATGACAGAAATATTACAGTTCTTACGCGTGTTGCTGATGCATATAGAAAAACCAGGGATTTTAAAAAATCAAAAGAACTTTATCTTTCAGTTTTAGACATGGAAGAAAACAATTCTTACGCATTAATTGGACTTGGTCATCTTCATTATGATTTTAAAGAATACCGCGATGCTCTTTACTACTGGACAAAAATGCTCGAAAAAAATGATGAACTTGTTGATATCCGTGTTTTAACTTCCATTGGAAACTGTCATAGAAAGTTAAAAACATTCGACAAAGGTGTCATGTACTTTGAACGTGCTTTAGAAAGAGAACCAAATAATTTTTATGCATTATTCGGTCTTGCAGACTGTTACCGTGGCATGAACCAACAGTTCCGGTCAATCGAATACTGGAACAAAATTCTTGAAATGGATCCGGACAATAAAGTTATTCTTACACGTGCAGGGGACGCTTACCGGAACACAGGTGATTATAAAACTGCAGCAGAATATTATACAAAGGCTATAGATATAGAATTTGATGTGTATGCTGCATTAGGACTTGCCTTAATTTGTAAAGGTGAAGGCCGTTATGAAGAAGCTGCCGAACGATTACAGGGACTTATAAAAGGTGATCCGCGCAATTTCCGTTTTTATATTGATTTGTCAGACTGCTACATAAAAATGAATCAAAAATCAAAAGCACTTGAAACATTAAAAGGTGTTTCACGCTACGGTGTCCGTTCTCCTGCAATCGCAGATATGATTAACCGTTTAGAACGAGAAGCCTAAATTTTCGACTTGTTCTGATACGGCTTTTTATAGTATTATCATTCACCTATGAATGAAAAAATTGCATTGGCAGCTCTTCTGCCGTCTGAAATCTGTGAATTTTTAGGACTAAAACAGTCTTTTCGTGGTAAGCAGATTTTTCAATGGATAGGAAAAGGAGCAGAATCTTTTGATGAAATGTCAAATCTTAGCAAAGATTTGAGAGAAATATTAAAAGAAAAATCCCTTCTCCGCTCTACAAAAGTTTCTAAGATTCTCAAAGATCCAGACGGAACAATAAAACTTCAGGTTGAACTTTCTGATGGTTTTGCCGTTGAAACAGTTTTACTTACCGACCGCGAAGAACGTAAAACAGCCTGTGTATCATGTCAGGTTGGCTGTGCAATGAACTGTGCTTTCTGTCAGACAGGTCATTTAGGCTTAGCAAGAAATTTAACAGCCGGTGAAATCGTAGAACAGTTCTTATATCTGGAAAAACATGCAGGTCCGTTAGATAATATTGTTTTCATGTGGATGGACGAACCTATGATGAATCTTGAAAATGTCCGAAAAGCTATTGCAATTCTTACCAGCAAAGACGGCAGGGCCCTTTCTGGCAGACGAATTACTCTTTCAACTTCCGGTGTAATAAAAGGAATTTATGATCTTGCAGATAATGGACCTGCAATAAGGCTTGCTGTTTCATTAACAACTGCACATAGTGATTTGCGTCAAAAATTAATGCCAATATGCAGGACAAATCCTCTGGAGGACTTAAGAAAAGCTATTGATTATTTTTCAAAAAAAACTGGAAAACGAGTTACTCTTGAAGCTGCTCTTTTACATGATACAAATACAAGTATTGAAAGTGCCACAAATATGATTAATTTTGCCCGCGGACTGGATGTACATGTGAATTTAATACCATGGAATCCTGTTGAAGGTCTGGAATTTTCTGAGCCAAGCGCAAAAGAATGTAAAAATTTTGTTCATCATCTTGAAAAAGCCGGAATTAATGTAACTTTACGTACAAGGCGCGGTCGTGAAATTGGCGGTGCCTGCGGTCAACTTGGAAAATCTTTAGCACAAACACAGGGTGGCGGTAAAAAACTCGCCGAATAATTTTAGTTGAACTTTTCCGACATTCAGTTTATAATTAAGTATCACATCAAATGGAGATGTTCTTAAATGCAGAAGAAAATTTACGTTGACGGTATGTTTGACCCGGACGTTGCTGCAAAAGTCGATGCGGCTGTAAAAGCAGTAGCTGGTGTTACAAACTGCAATGCAAACCCAGACAAATCACAGGTTCTTGTAGATTTTGATGAAGGTGTTGGTGGCATTGAAGATGCTATTAATGCAGCAATCTCTTCTACAGGAATTGCGGTGTTGGGTTAAGCAATGAAAATAACGGTTCTTGACGGGCACGGACTTAATCCTGGAGATGTATCTTGGGATTGTATAAAGGCTCTTTCAAGTGAATTTACAGTTTATGATCGTACTCCTCAAGAACTTGTTATCGAGCGAATCGACAACAGTGAAATAATTCTTCTGAATAAAATAAATATCACCAAAGAAATTGTAGAAAAATGCCCCAATCTCCGTTACATCGGAGTATTGGCGACAGGCTACAATGTGGTTGATGTAAAAGCCTGCCAAGAAAAAGGAATTACAGTTACAAATATTCCTTCTTATAGCACAGATGCAGTTGCACAGCATGTTTTTTCTTTTATTCTGCATTTTACAAATCAGGTTTCACTCCATTCAAAGTCTGTTCATGAAGGTAAATGGATTACAAATCCAGACTTCTGTTACTGGCTTTCTCCCCTTTCAGAACTTCCAGGTAAAATTTTAGGTATTTTTGGTTTCGGTCATATAGGTCAGCGTGTTGCAGAGATTGCAACAGCGTTCGGTATGAAGGTAATTGTTTGTGCTCATTCATCAGCTTCTTTTGAAAAGGCAAAGTCTTCATTAAATATTTCAGAATCAAAAAAATCCAAAATTTTACTAGTTTCAAAGGAAGAATTGTTCAGTCAGTCAGATTTTCTTTCACTTCATGCACCGCTCACGCCGGATACTAAAGAACTTGTTAACGAAAAAACATTATCCTTAATGAAATCTTCTTCTGTTTTAATAAACACTGCACGCGGTGGTATGATTAATGAACAGTCAGTTCGTTCTGCTCTTGATAATAAAAAAATTGCAGGTTATGCAGCAGACGTTCTTTTGAACGAACCTATGAATCAAGACTGCCCTCTTTATAAGGCTCCTGACTGCGTAATTACACCGCACCTTGCGTGGGCACCAAAAGAAACCCGTTTAAGGCTTTTGGATATTGAAGTTCAGAATATAAAAGCATTTTTGGCTGGCAAGCCGATTAATGTGGTAAAATAAAATATAGAGGTATTTAAAATGGGAAAGACGATTGCTCAAAAAATCTTTGAGTCACATCTTGTTGACACGCCGTTCGAAGGCACTTATGTTCTTAAGCTTGACCGCGTGTTCTGCCACGAAATCACAACTCCGGTTGCAATTAATGATCTTGTTGAACGTGGAAAGGATCGTGTTTTTGACCCTACAAAAATCAAAGCTGTAATTGATCACGTAACACCTTCAAAAGACAGCAAAACTGCTACTCAGTCAAAAATCTTACGTGACTGGGCACACAGAAATAACATTAAAGACTTCTTTGATATTGGTGCAAACGGTGTCTGCCATGCAATTTTCCCAGAAAAGGGCTTTGTAAGACCTGGCTACACTGTAATCATGGGTGATAGCCACACTTGTACTCATGGTGCTTTCGGTGCATTTGCTGCAGGTGTCGGAACTACAGACCTTGAAGTTGGAATCTTAAAAGGCGTATGTTCTTTCCGTGAACCAAAATCTATCAAATTCGTTTTGAACGGCAAGCTCAAGGAAGGCGTTTACGCAAAAGATGTTATCCTTCACTTAATCGGTAAAATCGGCGTAAACGGTGCTACAAACTGTGTAATCGAATTCACAGGTCCTGTCGTTGATAACATGGATATGGAAGAGCGCATGACTCTCTGTAATATGGCAATCGAAGCCGGTGGTACAAGCGGTATCTGCTTCCCTGATGCAAAAACCGTGGATTACCTCTGGGAATTCATCAAAGACGAATACAAGTCAAAAGAAGAAGCAATTGCAGACTATGCAAAATGGCGTGATGATGACGATGCAGAATATGTAAAAGTCATTACAGAAGATTTGAG
>NZ_JAZOUG010000312.1:0-1480 GCF_045657965.1 Treponema sp.
TGGCTACGATCCGACTTATTACTAAAATTACAGCGGAATATTTCCGTGTTTTTTTGCAACTACATCGCTTGAAGTTTTGCCTTCAAGGAATTTGAGACTCTGAACGACTCTTTCGCGGGTTTCTTCCGGATTGATTACTGCAGAAATATAGTCGCGCTGAGCGGCAATTGTCGGAGTCATGAAAGTTTCACGGTATTCCTGGCCTTTCTGTGCTTTTACGTTTGGGTCAGCTTCTTTTGCATAAAGAATTCCGATTGCACCTTCTGCACCCATTACGGCAATTTCTGCCTTTGGCCATGCGTAAACGAAATCTGCTCCGAGGTGCTTTGAACACATCGCAATGTAAGCACCACCGTAAGCTTTTCGTGTAATTACAGTTACTTTTGGAACGCTTGCTTCTGAATATGCATAAAGAAGTTTTGCTCCGTGGCGGATAATTCCTTTCTGTTCTTCCTGAGGACCCGGGATAAAGCCCGGAACGTCTACGAAGGTGATAAGCGGAATATCGTAGCAGTCGCAGTAGCGGACGAATCTTGAAATTTTATCTGAAGCATCGCAGTTTAAAACACCGCCGAAGAATCCAGGATTGTTTCCGACGATTCCGACTGTCTTGCCTTCGATTTTTCCAAAACCTGTAACAGCGTTTCCTGCAAATTCTGACATAATTTCGTAGAATGTGCCGTCATCAATTACGTTTTCGATGACATTTTTGATGTCGTAGCCTTTTGTACTTGATTCAGGAAGTACATTCTGAATTTCTTTGTTCTTTTTTGAAGAGAACTTGAATTTTTCGTCTGCACAAAGTTTGTCACCATAGTAGTGCGGAATGTAATTTAAAAGCTCTTTTACTTTTTCAAAACATTCTTTTTCGTTTTGAGCACGGTAGTGTGCAACACCGGATTTCTGTGCATGAATTGCAGCTCCGCCCAAGTCTTCTGATGAAATGTCCATGAACATAACCTGTTTTACAACTTTTGGACCTGTAATATACATTTCAGAAATTTTGTCGACTGTGAAAATGAAATCTGTGAGACCTGGTGAATAAACGGCACCGCCTGCACAGGGACCTACGATTACAGAAATCTGAGGAATAACGCCAGAAGCGCGTACATTCTGTTTAAAAATGTCGCCATAACCGCAGAGTGCGTCAACACCTTCCTGAATTCGTGCTCCGCCTGAATCATTTACTCCGATTACAGGACATTTGTATTCGATTGCTTTTGCAATAAGTTCTGCGATTTTCTGGCCGTGAACTTTACCGAGGGAACCGCCCTGAACAGTGAAGTCCTGTGAATAAACTGCAACTTTGCGGCCGTTAATTGTACCGAAGCCTGTAATTACGCCGTCGTAAGGAATTTCTTTTTTGTCCATGCCAAAGTTTGTACACTGATGGCGTGCTTCAGCATAAATTTCCATGAAGCTGTTTTTATCGACAAGGGCATTGATTCTTTCGATTGCGTGAAGTTTGCCCTTTGCGTGC
>NZ_JAZOUG010000313.1:0-2967 GCF_045657965.1 Treponema sp.
AAACGTTCCCTAAAAGGAAATCTCTTCCTCTCAGGGAACGTTCGTCATTTTCAGGTATCTTTCCTCACAGGGTAACTACCCCATGAGGAAAAACATCCTTATTTATACAACTCAACCAGTTTCTGCAAATGCTCGAAGCATGCCTTAGCAGCCTGTTCGTTTCGGTCGAACAATACTTTAGCGCGCTCTGGGAACTTGCGCAAAAAACAGGAATAAACAAACGCACTCTTGACGGCTATCTTGCTAAAAATGGAAACGAGCCGACTGTTGGAAATGCCGTAAAAATCGCACAAGTTTTAGGAGTCAGCGTAGAATATTTGACGACAGGAAAAGAGTCTGATTTCTCAGGCGAAAATATTTCCCAAGAAATGATACTTTTTCATAAATACAGAAATTTTATACGGAAAATTGAAAGTTTGCCAGAAGATACAAATAATTGCTTGAATTTCTTGGTTGACAAATTGGCAAGGTAACTAACAAAAATCCCAGCCAGAACAAATTCTGGCCGGGATTAAAATGTTTAGATTAGTTAAAGTACCTTACACCAGCTCTAAAGAGGTTCTGGCATGAGCTTGCTTCCTTGTTGCAGGCGATGTTCTTAATCAAATCTTCTGTATATCCGCCGATGCCGACTGTGCGCTCTGAGTGGCCCATTTTACCCAAGACGAGGCCGTCCGGGCTTGTGAGGCCTTCGATTGCGAATGCTGAGCCGTTGGGGTTTTCTGGCTCGAGCATTGTTGGTTTGCCGTTTTCGTCGCAGTACTGGCTGTAGACCTGTCCTTTTTCGAACAATTCTTTTGCGAGCTGCTCAGAAATGAAGATTTTACCTTCACCGTGGCTTACCGGGATATAATGCGGTTTTTCTTCGAGTACAGAAGCGTCCAAAGCCCAAGGAGAAGCGGCGCTTACCATGCGAGTCCAGACCACGCGGCTGATGTGCCGGTGGATGTCGTTGAAGGTGAGTGTCGGTGTGTCTTCGCTTGGTTCGGTGATTTTTCCGTATGGAACGAGGCCTGTTTTAATCAAAGCCTGGAAGCCGTTACAGATACCAAGAATCAGGTTTTTCTTTTCGAGATGAGAAGTGATTGCGTCGGCGATTCGCTTTTCGCGGATTACGTTTGCGATGAATTTTCCTGAACCGTCCGGCTCGTCACCGGCAGAGAAGCCACCTGCGAATGCTACAATCTGTGCCTGCTCGATTTCTGCCTTGAATGCGGCGAGTGACTCTTCCAAATCTTTTGGTGTTCTGTTCTTGAAGACGAGGATGTGTGAGTCAGCACCTGCAAGGTTGAATGCGCGTGCCATGTCGTATTCACAGTTTGTGCCCGGGAATACAGGAACGATTACGCGTGGTTTTGCCTTGCTTGAATCGATTACTGTGAATGTATCTTTCTTGGCTCGTGCTTCGCCCAAAGATGCATGCTCTGCTTTTGCCCATTCAGGAAGGTTTTCTTCTTTTTTAACAGAAGAAACCGGCGGGAATACTTTTGCAAGTTTAGATTCCCATGCTTCGTAGAGGTCAGAGAGTTTGATTTCTGCCTTTGGAAGCGGGTCAACGCCCTTCATTTCGAATGAGATGATCGGGTCTTTTTGTGTGTTTCCGATTCTGAGGACTGTTGTGTTTACAAAGCCGCCGTTCTCGAACTTGTCGTCGTCTGTTTCAACGAGGATTGAGCCGTACTGCGGTGTGAAGAGGTCTGCGATTGTGTCGTTTGCGTTGCGGTGGAAGCCGATGACTGTTGCTGATGTCGGAATCTGTGTGAGCTGAACGCCGATTTTGTTTCCGAATGACATCTTTGTGATTGCCTCAGCGATTCCGCCTGCTCCGACCGGATACATTGCGTTGATTTTGCCGGCCTTGTTGAGCTCGTAGAGGGCATCTGAGTTCTTTTTGAAAGCGTCCCAGTCCGGTGCGAGTTCTTTTGAATATGGAATCTGAACGAGGTAAACATAGCTTCCGCTCTTTTTGAATGACCCTGACTGAACGTTTTTAGCCTCGTCGTGTGCTACTGCGAAAGAAACGAGTGTGTGTGGAACATTGATGTGCTCGAAAGTTCCGCTCATTGAGTCTTTTCCGCCGATTGAAGCACATCCCATTTCCCTTTGAGCGTCGATTGAACCCAGGAGTGCTGCTGTCGGATAGCCCCAGGTGTGCTCGCTTACGGCACGGCCGAAGAATTCCTGATAGCTCATGCGGCTTGTTGTTGCCTTACCGCCGATACAGGTGATTTTTGCGAGTGAAGAAAGGATTGCTGTCTGAGCTCCGTGCCACGGTGACCACTGAGCAACCCGCGGGTCGTATCCGTAAGACATGAGTGAGACAGTTGATGTTTCGCGTGGAGAGATGACCGGGATTTTTGCCGACATAGCACATTCCGGAGTGCCCTGGTATTTTCCGCCGAACGGGAACAATACAGTGCTTGCTCCGATTGAGCCGTCGAATCGCTCCTGAAGGCCACGCTGAGAACAACATGCGAGGTCGCGGATGTTTTCGATGAATGCTTCTTTAATCTGCTCTGCCGATGGTTTTTCGCCGCCTGCTTCACCAGTTGCGCTTGCACATTTGCCAAGAACTTTTGCAACTGAGTCGAGAGGTTTTACGAGAGGTGAATCGTGCTGTTCGCTAGGTGATTCAATAGAAGCTTTTGCTGTGTGAACGGCACCAGCCGAATCAAGGAATGAGCGGTCAATGTCAACGATTGTCTTGCCGCGCCATTTCATTGTGAGCTTGTTTTTATCAGTTACGGTTGCAACTACGACAGCATTCAGGTTTTCGTCATTACAGTATTTGATGAATTTATCTACATCGCTTGGGCGGACGACTACAGCCATTCGCTCCTGGCTTTCAGAAATTGCAAGCTCGGTTCCGTTCAAGCCTTCGTACTTCTTTGGAACAGCGTCAAGATTGATGTCCAGTCCTGGGGCAAGTTCGCCGACTGCGACAGAAACACCGCCTGCACCGAAGTC
>NZ_JAZOUG010000314.1:0-2789 GCF_045657965.1 Treponema sp.
GCTCCTGTAGCAGTTTCTGCAAGGGCACAAATATCATATGTTCCATTTGCACCTGTTACAGTAGTTGATTCTTCAAGCTCGCTTGTATCGGCAGTTGCATTAAACTCAGTTTCGTATGCACTGTAATCCCAAATTGAAGAGTCGTTCACATATTTACCAGTCTTTTTGTATACACGATTAAGGATTACCGCACGACCTGAATATTCTGCATTATATACAGCTTCAGTAATCGTGCCTTCATAAGCTGCATCAAAGAGTGAAGAATCAAGGTTTCCGCCATAGTACTTAATACCGACATTCATATTGCTGTCAGAATCTTTTTCAATGTAAACAGGTGTATTTGAGCCACCGAATGCACCGATTAAGCCTGAACCGCTTTCTGTAACATTGATGAATGCACTCTGGTCGTAGTAGTTACTTCCGCTTGAGCCAGATGCAGATGCACGGCGTGCAAGATATGATTTCGGATGATTTGAAACAAGCTCACAATTAAAGAGAACATAGCCTTTTCCGACTGTTGTTGAACTTGCAGCATCTGAACCAACGCGGGTTTCAAAGACATAAGAGCCGCTTGTAGAAACAGTATCAGCAGAAGTATCAAGCTGAACAATCTTACATTCTTCAAACAATGCAACGTCTGCGTAACCCCAGATAAAGTCTGTATCACCTTCGACATAGCACTTATAGAACCAGTTCTTACCTTTTGTAAGCAAGGTATCCTGATAGCCTAAGAATGAAGAATTGTATGCTACAAGGTGAGCGCTAGAGTTAAAGTACAATGCCTCACTCTGAGCAGTTCCGTCAACATTGCGGTCATAAGCATTCTGAAGCGTAATATTCTTAAGTGTAAGGTCGTTACCCTTCCAGCGGAATGCTGCACGGGTATCGCTTGAGCCGTTGTAAGTATTGCAGTTGATACCCTGAATTACGACATCAGTACCGTATGTTGTTGTTGTATCACCTTCAATGGTAATTGATTTTGTTGCTGAGTAGTTTACAATTTCACGGTAGATACCTTTTTCTACAGTAATTACAGCGCCGTCTGCTGCAGCTTCAAGAGCAGCCTGTACTGTGCGGTAATCAGCTGAATCGCTTGTGCCAACCGTAATTGCAGATGTACTTGAAGGCGCATAAGCGTCGCGGGTTGTGAATGTCCAGCGTTTTGCAGTCGGGTCAAAACCTGTAAATGTTGTACCGCCAATAGTACCAGTAATAGCACCTTCGGGAATACCAACGCTGTACGTTTTTCCGTTTGAAAGAGCACCCTTATGCGGTTTTACAAACACGGTGTTTCCAACAACCTGAACCATAAAGTTCTTGAGGGTGTATGTTGTGCCGTTGATTGTGTCTTTATCAGAACCAATTGTAATTGTATCTACGGCATCACCATCGAGATTGTCAACATCATAAATTTCAATAATACCGTCAGTAGTAAGAGACGGAGTTGAATCAAATGTAAGTTCAAGGTGGTCATCTTCATACACACCAGTTGCAGCAACTGCCGGAGAAACAGTCAGTGAGCTGTAAGCTGTATCTGAATAAGTTGCCGAAGCCTCTACAGTGTATGTAATTACACGGCTTGCTGTTTCAGATGCATTTTTAACCGTAACAGTTGCTGTTCCCTTAGCTGTAGGAGTTACAGTGAACGAGCCGTCGCCTGTTTCTACAGCGATAACAGAAGAATCTGATGAAACAGCTGTCCATGATTCCTCAGCACCTGTATCATCGAGTGCTGTAACAGTATAGGTAACTGCACTGCTTCCGTTACGTACAGTAAGTGACGGGTTAGACTCAAAAATATATGCTGTTGTATTTTCGTTCAATGTAATGAACTTAGAGCTGTCTGACTGGAGTTTTACTGTAGCCTTACCTGTATCAAGTGCACCAATCTTAAATGAGTGCATGACAAATGTATCGCCATTTGTATACATTCCGGCAAGACTTGTATATGCAGAAAGGTCTTCAGCGAGTGTATAACTTGTAGTACCGGATTTATTGAACTGAATACCGTTGATATAACCGTAGATTTTTCCTTCTGAATATTCATAACGGATTGTATAGAAATCAGTCCAGTTTTTACCAACCTGCAGGTAGCTTGAATCGCTCATAAGACTTCCAAACTGAGTTCCTTTTGGCTTATTAGGAAGCTCTCCTAACTGTGTACGGCCGTTAAAATTTACACCTGCATACGAAAAAGACGCGCTGTCACTTGAAATAAGACCTGCAGGACCAAAATTTTTATTAGATCCAGAACCAGCTGTAGTTGGAATTACAACAGCCTCTACATAAAAACCTGTTGAGCTTGAATAGGTAGAAGCAAGGCTTGTTGTCTGAGCTTCTGATAATTTTACTGCAATGCCTTCGCTCGGAGAAGTAACAACCAGTTCTCCAGCAGCATTTGTACCTGCAGAGCCGCTAACAAGTGTAAACTCATAGCCATTCCAGGTAAATGTACTGCCGCTGGAAGAAGCCAGCGTTTCAGCTACGGTGGAGTCAACAGAGTCTGAATCATCCGTTTTTTCTGTGCTGTTATTGTTATTCACCGTGTTTGAATTTCCACTACTTCCGCCGTCTGAGCCGTCAGCACAACCCGTGAAGACAAAAGCAAGTGTCGCAAACAATGAGACTAACAATGAAAGCGATTTCTTAAACTTTTTCATAATTTTTCCTCCATTTTTTTTATGGTTTTTTCTCTAGTATGGAAGTTTAATCGTACGTTTAAATGTTTCATATACAAATTCTAATAAGTTTTATAAAAGTTATTTACAAATTTAATTGATTTTTGTATA
>NZ_JAZOUG010000315.1:0-5439 GCF_045657965.1 Treponema sp.
TGCATTTTAAGGAAGAGCTTTCCCTGGAAAAAGTAGCCGGAAATTTTAATATTACCGCAAGTCACCTGAGCCGCTCTTTTAAAACATATACGCAGTTTACTTTTATTGAATATGTGAACAGTCTGCGTGTTTCTGAATCCTGCAAACTTCTGCATAATACTAAACTTTCTGTTCTTGAAATTTCAATGAACTGCGGCTTTGGATCTCTTACGCAGTACGGCCGCTGGTTTAAAAAACTTGTCGGAAAAAGTCCGATTGCATATCGTAAAAGATAAAAAAAGCCCTGCTTTGACAGCAGAGCTTAAAGAAAGCTATTTTAGAATTTTTTCACCACGGTCCATTGCTGTAAGACCTGTTTTACAAAGCTCTAAGATTCCGTATGGTTCAAGAAGCCGGATAAGACTTGAAATTTTATCTTCACTTCCGGTTGCTTCGACTATTACTGAATTCTGGGCGACATCGATGATGTGAGCGCGGAAAATATCGCAGGTCTCGATGATGACGGCGCGGTCAGTTCCAGAAGCTTTGACTTTAATGAGTGCCATTTCGCGCTGTGTTGTGTTCTCTTTGTGGCAGTGGCTTATTGAAATAACTTCAACGAGTTTGGAGAGCTGCTTTTTAATCTGTTCAAGGACATATTCGTCCCCCTGAACAACAATAGTCATTCGGCTCTGCCCCGGATTTCCGGTTTCACACACTGTGAGAGAATCAATATTAAAACCGCGCCGGCTGAAAAGACCAGATACACGGCTCAAAACACCTGCATGATCTTCAACTAAAACTGAAAGTACATATTTTTTCATAAAATTCTCCTTCTTAGTACACGCTCAAAATCTGTGAAAGCCGTTCTTTACCGATGATTTTCATGAAGTTTGCAAGGCGCGGTCCCTGATCTTTTCC
Organism: Treponema sp.; assembly: GCF_045657965.1. Classification (GTDB taxonomy): domain Bacteria; phylum Spirochaetota; class Spirochaetia; order Treponematales; family Treponemataceae; genus Treponema_D. Next base: position 901 of record NZ_JAZOUG010000315.1, read on the forward strand.
GATAAGGGCGTGGTACAGGGCTGTGAACAGTGATTTTGCATCAAGACCAAGTTCTGTGGCGATGTCGTACATTGCCTGCTGGCAGTCTCTGTCCTGTGCAAATGAGCCTACCTTTGGAACAACTTCGTCGCGTACGCGTTTTACGGCAGTGAGCATGTCTCCTGTGATGTCTTCTGCTTTGCTTCCGTCATTTCGGATGGCAAAACACATGTCAGGTGCACAGTCAGGAGCTGATTCGTTAATCCAGTACCATGCACAGGCACATCGTTTACGAAGAGTTTCTTCCTGTTCCGGTTTTACATCGCCCAAAGATTTGATTACAGCATCTACATTGCCTGAATAAGTCTGCAAGAGAGTTGTGAGAAGACGGAAAGGAACCTGATAAGGCATAATCTTCGGCATATCTTCAATCTGGCTGAGCTCATAAAGGCGTTTTTCGCGGAGCAAAAGCTGTTCGCGTTTTGCAGGATCTTTTTCTTTAGGCTCTTCAACGCCCCAGACAAGGCGTTCTGTCCGGTCGTAAGCTTCGTAAATTGTGATTACATCGAGGTCAAATGAAATAGAGAATTCGTGATCAACTTTGTTTGAAGCGAAGATATATCGCAAAACTTCCGGCTGGTAAACTTCGAGTGCATCAACGAGCGAAATGACCTTTCCTTTTGAAGAAGACATTTTTCCGGGAACGCCCTTGAGCTTAACGAAGTCGTATTTCATTGTGACAGGTGCATCCCATCCGTAGAGGCGTTTTGAAACGAGTTTTGCTGTGTCGTAGCTGCCGCCCGGAGAAATGTGGTCTTTTCCGCCCGGTTCGAAGCAGACTTTTTCTTCGTTCCATCGCATAGGCCAGTCAACACGCCAGCCGAGCTTGAATTCTTTTGATGTCCGCAAGTCGCCTTTTTCGACATGACCGCATGAATTACACTTGTAAGTGATTCCGTATTCGCCGTCGTATTCAAGGATTTCAGTTTCGTCTTTGTTACATTTGCAGCAGAAAGCGGCTACAGGCCAGTAGACGTCACTGTCCTTCATTTTGTGCTCATCGTCGCGGTACTCGTTCAGGCACTGTTTAATTACATCGCGTTTCTGCATTGCGATTTTCATGCCTTCTGTGTAGCGGTTATCGCGGTAGCGGCTTGCCTGATACAAAAATTCAGGATGGATTCCTACTCGCGGAAGCTGATTTTCGATGTCTTTTTCGTGATGGCGCGCATAGTTTTCGTCACGACCGAATGTGTCCGGAACCATTGTGATTGGATAGCGAAGATATTTTTCGAGTTCTTCCGGTTTCGGCATGTTTGCAGGAACTTTTCGGAATACGTCGTAGTCGTCCCATGAATAAATAAAGCGGACGTTCTTGCCGCGGTCACGGAGTGCGCGTACAACTAAATCAACCGTGATGATTTCGCGGAAGTTTCCGATATGGACAGTGCCAGAGGGAGTGATTCCTGAAGCGCAGGTGTATGAATCCCGCTCTCCCTTCTGCTTGATGATTCGTTCAGCCTGCTGGTCAGCCCAGTGGCAAAGTTCTTTAGGATTTCTTTCTGACATAATGCTGATATTATAATGAAATGAATGCTTTTACTCAATTAAGGCATTTTTATTCACAGCCTATTCCTTCATCGTATATTCAGTATCTTCATCAATCATTTTTAGCATAATTTCTGCATATTTCGGGTCGAACTGGCTTCCGGTTCCTTTTTCGATTTCGCTTCTTACAACTGACTGTGCAAGAGTGTCGCGGTAACTTCGTTTGCTTGTCATTGCATCGTAAGCATCTGCAACTGCGATTATGCGGGCTGTATCCGGAATGTCTTCACCTGAAAGGCCTTCAGGATACCCTTTACCGTTGTATTTTTCGTGATGATAATGTGCTCCAATGCTTAAATAAGGTGAATGTGTGATATTCGAAAGAATTTCCCAGCCCCAGACAGGATGTTTTTTAATTTCGTTAAATTCTTCGTCATTCAGTTTGCCGTTTTTGTTGATGATTGCACCGCTTACACCGATTTTTCCGACGTCATGGAGAAGGGCGGCAAAATAGATTTCATTGATTTCGTTTTCGGTTTTACCGGCACGTTTTGCAATTTCGCGCGAATATTCTGCAACTCTGTTTGAGTGACCGTGAGTGTAGCGGTCTTTTGCATCGATTGCACTTGCAAGGGCAGCAGCAGTCTGTGAAAAAAGCTCTCCCAAATGCTCCTGTTCTTTTTTCATTAACTCAATTTCGTGCTCGTGTGCTTTCTGTAAATCGTAAGCCTTCTGTGCATCCCTGTGCCGCTGTAAATACATGGTTATGGCAGTAATCATCAGGGCTATCATGAACATTGTGTAATTGATAAGTTCTCCTTCGCCCATAAACCATGCATTTCCCTGCACTGTGTGGTAAACGTGATTTACCAGGTAAACAAACAGAAGTGAAAATGTTGCCGTAATTATAAGCGAAATAAAAGGACGCCAGATCATGATTACGGTTGCAATGAGTGTCATGTTTAGAAAGCACGTAATCATCCTTCCTTTTGAAATGTCGTGAAGGGAAGTCATCATACCGAAGTAGATTCCAAGTGCAAAGTAAAGAAATATAAAAAGTCTTGCAAATTTTTTAAGAATGTTTAATTTTCCTGAAAGGTATAAAACTGAATAAACGAAGATTAATGCTGCGGCTGAAAGTAAAATCCAGTATCCCCAGGTATAACTAAAAAAATTAAAAAGTGATGTAAATTTTGAGTGGTATTTTACAACCTGTCTTATCAGCATCCATATTTCAAGGCAGATTACAACAAACGAAATGTTTCTGGCACTGCGGATATCAGCTTCTTTCAAAAGATTTTCGACATACGGTGGATTTTTATAAAAACCAAGAAAAGTGCGGATTTTTGACCATAAATCTTGTAAAATCATAAGAACATTATAATCTATTTTAAGAAATTGTAAATTATGTTATTATTTTTGAGGAGTAAAAATGAAAAACGAAAGATGGGTATTTCACAAAGATGTTCCGGCACAGAATGCCGGTGAAGGTGTTATCCGGCGCGTGCTTGCTTACAGTGATGATTTAATGTGCGTGGAAAATACGTTTAAGAAAGGGGCTGTCGGGGCATTGCATCAGCATCCGCATACTCAGATTACTTATGTTGTGAGCGGCAAATTCGAATTTGAAATTGACGGCGTTAAAAAAATTGTCCAGAAAGGAGATTCTATGCTCAAGACAGACAGCGTGATTCACGGATGTGTGTGCCTTGAAGACGGAATTCTTCTGGACATTTTTAATCCTTACCGTAAAGATTTTGTAAAGGATTAAAACTTTCAGCCTTTAATTTCTTTTACAGAATTGTCGTCGTTTAAAAGCACAATCTGTGGTTTCCAATTGTCCGCATTTTTTTCGTCAATCCATGTGTATGAAACGACGATGATTTTATCTCCAGGCTGGGCCAGTCGTGCTGCCGCTCCGTTAAGGCAGAATTCTCCCTTTTTACCCGGAATAATGTAGGTTGCAAGCCGGGCACCGTTATTGATGTTGAAAATTTCGACCTTTTCCCATAAGTGCATACCGGCTTTTTTTACAAGCTCCGTGTCGATTGAGATAGAGCCTTCATAATCAAGAATTGTCTGAGTAACAGTTGCCCGGTGCAGTTTAGATTTCAAAACTTCAATATTCATAATTTTCTCCATGTTTTATTTATTCAATTCTAAAGCAATCCTTAATCCGTCCAGTACCAGCTGGCTTTCGATTCTATCAAAAAGTCCAGCCCCACGGAACAGGTTTGAAAATCCGCCTGTTGCAATAACGACAGGTTTTTCCCCGCAGAAAACTTCTTTTGTATACCGGTCTATAAGCTCTCTGATTGTGCCTAAGGTTCCGTAGTAAAGACCAGACTGAATTGCGGTTACTGTTGAAGAGCCGCATGCTTTTTCAGGTTCTACGATTTCTACGCTTGGAAGCTGTGCAGTTCCCGAAGAAAGTGCGTGCATCATCATGTTGATTCCTGGCATAATTGCTCCGCCGAAGTATTCGTTTTCTTTTGTGATTACATCGACAGTGGTTGCAGTTCCCATATCTACAACGATTATGTGACTTTTAAGGCGCAGTGAACTTGCTCCGATTGCAGCGGCGATTCTGTCCGCACCGATTTCTTTTGGGTTTGCGTAACGCAGTTTAAGGCCGGTTTTGATTCCAGAGCGGATCATAAGCGGCTCAATTCCAAAATATTTTACGCACGCACTGGTAATCGCATAGTTGAGTGAAGGAACGACCGAACAGATTGCAATGTCAGAAATCTGTTTTGAGTCGATTCCGTTTTCGCGCAGTACTGAGCGCAGAAAAATGCCGATTTCGTCACTTGAAGTGCCTTTGGTTGTAGCACAGCGGAAAGTGAGCGTAATTTTTTTGTTCTGATAAACACCGCCTGAAAGCTGAGTGTTCCCGATATCAAGTGTTAAAATCATAAATTTTCCTCATTTTTATCCACAGATTCACACAGATTTTATGTTTTTAGGTGGGGGAAGTCTCCCCCTACGCGCCCACTTCGTTGGTCGCTACCC
>NZ_JAZOUG010000316.1:0-8020 GCF_045657965.1 Treponema sp.
TGATGGGTAAGATTTTCCTTGAAAGAGAGCAGTTTGACGATGCAGAAAAAGAATTTAATTTAATTCTGGAAAAAAATGAAAATTCTGCTGACGCATACTATGGTTTAGGTGTAATATATGAATCTAGAGGAGATTCTGCAAAAGCTCGCTCTGAATGGAGAAAAGCTTTAAGAATTCAAAATAATCACGCATTAGCATTGAAAAAAATAACTGAATTGAAGTAATATATAAAAAAGTTTGGGAGGACTTTTTATGGGTTTTTTAGACAGATTTTCAACAGATATTGGTATTGATTTAGGCACTTGTAATACATTAATTTATGTACGCGGAAAAGGAATTGTTGTTGACGAGCCGTCCGTTGTTGCTGTTGAAAAAGGAACCAAAAATGTGTGGGCTGTAGGTGCTGAAGCAAAACGAATGCTTTGGAAAACACCTGGAAATATCGAAGCAATCAGACCTCTGGCAGATGGAGTTATCGCTGATATCGATTCATGCGAAAAAATGATTAAATACTTCATTTCAAAAGTAATTTCACGCCACCAGCTTTTTAAATCAACCCGAATGAAAATCGGTATTCCTTCTTGTATAACTCAGGTAGAGCGGCGTGCTGTAATCGAAACTGCCTTAAAAGCAGGTGCAAAGGAAGTAGATGTAATCGAAGAATCCCTTGCGGCTGCAATCGGTGCACAGATTCCAATTAATGAACCTGCCGGCCACATGATTTGTGATATCGGTGGTGGTACTACAGAAGTTTCTGTAATTTCTCTTGGCGGTATGGTTGTTACTAAGGCAATCCGTGTTGGCGGTGATAAATTCGATGAAGCAATCATGAAATACGTCCTTAACGTTCATAATCTTCGTATTGGTCAGCAGACTGCAGAACGTCTTAAGATTCAGATTGGAAATGCTTTACAGGACAAAGATAAGGCTATTGAAAAAATGGAAGTTCGCGGTAATGATGCAATCACCGGTCTTCCGCGCCGTCTTGAAATTGACAGTGTTGAAGTGCGGGAAGCATTAAAATCAACTGTTAATGAAATTGTTGAACTTATCAAAGTAACTTTAGGAGAAACACCTTCAGAACTTGCAGCAGATATAGTTGAACGAGGTATTGTTATGAGCGGTGGCGGAAGTATGCTTAAAGGTTTACCAAAGCTTATCTCAAAAGAAACCGGCGTTCCTGTAATTCTGGTAGAAAAGCCTCTTGAATGTGTTGCTCTTGGTGCAGGTCAGGCATTTGATTTATTTAAAGATATGTCTTCTGACCGGGCAATATATGACAATCTCAACGACTAGGCGTGCTTTGTGGCTTCACCAAAACATTCATTTAGATTCGGAATTTCTGAAATTCTTCTCATAATTTTCATACTTTTTTCTGGAAGTATGCTGGCATTTCATTCCGGCGGTTTTGTAATTAATTTCAAAACTGTAGGATTTACGGTATTTTCATATTTACAAAAAGGTGTAAGTACTGTAACTTCAGGCATTTCAGATACTTTCAATGCTGTCCATGAACTTTCCAGACTTCGCGAAGAAAACAAAGAACTTACAGAAAGACTTAAAAATTATGAACTGATGCAGAGAGCAAATTCAGATATAAAAAAAGAAAATGAGAGATTAAAAGAACAGCTTGATTTCTCAGAAACTTTTCAGGAAAAAAATTATCCGGCAAAAATTATTTCAAGAAATCCTGACAGTTTATATTCAGCTTTTACAATAAATAAAGGCAGCACTAATGGAATAAAAAAAGGCTTACCGGTTCTTGCAGTTCAAAGTGGAATTGTAGGTTTAGCTGGCAAAGTTGTTTCAGTTGGTGCTACAACAAGTCTTGTTATGCCTGTTTATGATTCTAAATGTTCAGTGTCTGCGCGAATTCAAAAAACAAGGGACATAGGACTTGTAACAGGTCAGGGGTCAATTGATAACCCGCTGGATATGACTTATATCCGTAAAAAGATATTAAATGAGCTGCAGATTGGTGATCTTGTCGTAACAAGCGGTATGGGAGAAAACTATATAGGTGATATACCGATTGGATCCATTTCTGAAATAAAAGTATTGGATTATGATTCATCTTTAAGTATAAAAGTCACACCAGTAATTGATTTTTCAAGACTTGAAATGGTTATTGTTTCTGAAAAGATTGTACCAAATCAAAATTCAGCTTTTCAGAATATATCGTCAAATTAAAAGGAACAGGTAATGTTAAAATCTTTTTCGATTTCAACAGTAATTATTCTTTGTTTTGTACTTTTCGAAACTGCTATTCTTTCGAATATGCTCTTCATGCCGGCTATTCCGGATTTTCTTTTAATAACCACACTTTATCTTTCTCTTCATAACGGTCGTTCATTTGGTGTATCGGCAGGTTTTGTTTCAGGCCTTTTTCTGGATTTTTTAAGCATTTCACCTTTTGGACTTCATTCATTAATGAGAACCATAATTGGTTATCTTGCAGGAATTTTTAATAAAACCCTGAATATGAATGGTATTTTTATCCCTGTATTAATTGGATTTTGTGCAACATTAATAAAAACCACAATAATTTTTATAATCTCAGTTTTTTTTCCTAATTCTGTTGTTCCTTATTCAATTTTTTCAATAAGTTTTTTATTTGAAATTGCAGCTAATTCTATTTTAACACCAGTTATTTTTAGATTTCTTGATATTTTCAGTGGAATGATTTTATTAAATCCGGAGCAAGTATCTTAAAATGACAAATTATTTTGAAAATGAAAACGGCTCAATTGAGCAAAATGCAAAAGTTGTCATTCTCGGCTTTTTGATATCAATGATTTTTGTTGTATATGTTTTAAAACTGTTTTCACTTCAAGTTATTGAAGGTGCTCAATATCGTAAACAGTCCCAGACTATTTCAAGCCAGGTAAAAACAATCGATGCTCAAAGAGGCGAAATTTTTGACAGAAACGCATCAATGGCGATGGTCGTTAACACTGATTCTTTTGCTATTGACTTAATTCCTGCAGAAATTCCACAGGGGCATTATGATTCTGTAACAACCAGACTGGCTCTGTACCTTGGAATTTCAAAAAATGAAATAGATAAAAAAATTCCTGCTTCCCTGAGAAAAAGTTATACAACAGTCGAAGTAAAATCAAACATTCCTTTCAGTACAATCTCAAACATAGCAGAAAATATAACTGATTTGCCTGGTGTTTCATGGCGAAGCAAACCTGTACGCAGCTATGTTGAAACAGGTTCAATTTCTCATGTTGTCGGTTATGTCGGTGATATCACAAAAGAAGAAGTAAAAGTTATGTATAATATTACTGACAATGATGGACGAAGGGTTTATTCCAATAAATCAATTGTCGGAAAAACAGGCATTGAAAAACAATATGATTTGCAGCTTCAGGGAATTCAGGGACGTGAAAGCCGGACTGTTGATGTACGCGGACATGTTATTTCAGATACTCCAATCATAGAGCCCCCTCAAATGGGCAAAAATCTGGTTCTAACTATTGATATGCGCATTCAGGAACTTGCAGAAAAAGCTCTTGGAGAACGGGTAGGGGCAGCTGTTGTCTTACGCCCGGCTGACGGAGAAGTTCTGGCAATGGTTTCATATCCATTTTACAATCAGAATATATTTAACAGTGATAACGCTTCTGAAGAATACGAAAAACTAAGAACTGGCAATAACCAGCCTATGCTTAACCGTGTTGTCAATGCTGCATATCCTCCCGCATCGACATTTAAAATTATTATGTCAACCGCAATGCTTGCAGAAATGGCATTTCCTTCATACAGGGATATTCTGTGTACCGGCCGTGTTGATTACGGAAACAGAATTTTCCACTGTCACCAGAAATGGGGTCATGGCAAACTTGATATGAAGGAAGCCCTTGCACAGTCATGTGATGTTTATTATTGGGAGATAGGACGTGATTATCTTGGCGTAGATAAAATTTCTTCTTATGCAAGAGAATTCGGATTCGGTGAAAGTCTTAGTATAGATTTACCTGCACAGCAGTCAGGCTTTGTACCAACGGCTCCATGGAAAGAACGCCGGTTCCATCAGAAATGGCTTGGCGGTGACACAATGAATATGTCAATCGGTCAGGGGTATACATTAGTTACTCCGCTTCATGTTGCAAATATGGTAGCGATGGTTACAAATGAAGGCAAAATTTATCGTCCTCATCTTCTTAAAGAAATACGCGATCCTTCCACAAATGAAGTTATAGAAGAAGTAAAACCTGAACTATTACATGAATCAAATATAGATTCATCCGTCTGGAAAGAAGTAAAAAATGCAATGCGTTACACAATCACTGACGGAACACCAGCTTTTCCTTTAAATAACAAAGTTGTACAGATTGCAGGAAAAACTGGAACTGCCGAAGTTGGTTCTGCAGACCACTGGCATTCCTGGATGGCCTGTTACGCACCATTTAATGCACCTGTTGAAGATCAGGTCGTAGTTGTAGTACTGGTTGAGGCAGCTAATGAATGGGAATGGTGGGCTCCATATGCTACAAATATTATCTTTCAGGGAATTTTTGCAAATCAGAACTATGAAGAAGCAGTTGAAGCACTTCCTGCAAATGTTAAAGAAGTGATTCGCTCAAGAAAACATGCAAGGGGCAGGGCAGAGTAAAAATTATGAAATTAAATTTTAAGTTTTTGCAGTATTTTGATTTAATCCTGTTTTTTTGTGTTGTTGCTTTAGTCGCATTTGGAGTGCTCTTTATTTATTCTTCAGGAATTAATTCTGAAGGAATGAATGTATCAACAGAATATATCAAACAGATTATTTGGGGAGGAAGCGGCATTATTCTCATGCTCACTCTTTCTCTTTTAGATTACAGGCGTTTTTCCCGCTATGTTCCGCAGCTTTTTATTGGAGCATGCGCAGTTCTTATTATAACAAGACTTGCCGGCGTAAAAGTAAATGGAGCAAGAAGCTGGCTTGGTATCGGACCATTTGGTATACAGCCGTCAGAATTTACGAAAATCGTTTTTATTTTATTTTTAGCCTGGTATCTTGATCGTACAAAAAAATCATCTGATCAAAGAAAAAGATTCATAACCTCACTTGGAATAATGTTTATTCCTATGGGGCTGATTTTATCACAACCGGACCTTGGAACTGCATTGGTTTATTTTCCAATTTTTCTTGTAATGACTTTTATTGCAGGAATTCCAATCCGTTACATTCTATTCATTTTTATAGGCGGTATGCTTACAATTGTTTTTACAGTTCTGCCTATCTGGGAAAGTCAGATTGCTCATAGTTCGGTAGTTTTTATACGTGTTTTGACAAATTTCAAACTCAGGCTGGTTTTAATTTTTGCAACAGGTTCGATTTTTGTTCTGTCACTTTTTGGAATGTTTTTTTACCGTCATAATAAATATTTTTACTGGATTTCATACGCAGCTTCAATTATCTGTGGTGCACTTATACTTTCTTATTTCGCAGGAAAAGTCCTTAAAGATTATCAGGTAATGCGTCTTATCGTCTTTATTGATCCTTATGCAGACCCTCGTGGAGCCGGCTGGAATATTATCCAGTCAAAAACAGCAATCGGTTCAGGAAACCTTTTCGGCCGCGGGTATCTGCAGGGAACTCAAAGTCATTACAGGTTTTTACCTGAACAAAGCACTGACTTTATTTTCAGTATTTTATCTGAAGAATTAGGATTTGCCGGCTGTATGGCTGTATTTGCTTTATATTTTTTAATATTTATGCGGACTATTTTTATCATTAAAAATACAGCGAATACATTCGGTCTTCTTATTGCTTCCGGCGTTCTCGGAATGTTCGTATTTCATTTTCTGGTTAATGTTGGTATGGTCATGGGAATTATGCCGATTACAGGAATTCCTCTCTTATTTTTAAGTTACGGTGGCTCCTCTTTGTGGACAGCGATGATATGCGTTGGTTTACTGATGAGCGTCAGTTCAAGAAAATTCGGTTTTTAAAATGAATTTAATCAATCCTTTATCAATTTTTGGAAATGAACTTTGCTCGGTGCAGAATCCTTCTTCGTATATCGGCGGAGAATTTGGCCAGATTATAAAAAAACATACTTCTTCAGACGATTTATTTAATTTTTCAATTGCTTTTCCGGATGTTTATACAATAGGAATGGCAAATCAGGCTATAAAAATAATTTACAACGGCTTAAATCAAAAAAAGTCTATCCGTTGCGAGCGGGTTTTTGCTGTTGAAACTGATTTTGAAAATCTCTTAAAAAAACATAATATTCCGCTTTATACACTTGAAACAGGCATGGCTTTGAACGAACTTGATATGATAGGTTTTTCAATCGGTTATGAGCTTGGAATTACAGGTGTACTTTCAATACTTGAATTAGGAAAAATACCGCTTCTAAAAAGAGACCGAACTGAAAATGACCCGATTGTAATTGCAGGCGGCTGTGGAGCTACAAATCCTGCACCTTTTTCGGATTTCTTCGATGCTTTTTTTATTGGGGAAGCTGAAGGCGGAATGTTTGATTTAATCGAAGAACTTGCTGAAATGAAAAAGCAAGGGGCAAAGAGGGCAGAACTTCTTCAAAAACTTGCTGAATATCCATCTGTCTGGACAGAAAATATGAGCAAAGAAACCTGCGGTCATTCTGTTGCCTATAGAGCCGTATGGTCTGATTTTGGAAAAGTACCATCTGTTCCATCATATATGCCTCTTCCAAATGTTAAGCCTGTCCAGGATCACGGTGTGGTTGAGATTATGCGCGGCTGCCCGAACGGCTGCCGTTTCTGTCATGCAGGAGTTTATTACCGTCCGCAGCGTGCAAAAGAAAAACAGCTTATATTTGATGATGTAGAAAAATTAGTAAATGAGGCCGGCTATCGTGAAATTTCATTAACTTCACTTTCTAGTGCTGATTATCCGAATATAGAAAATTTACTTGATGATTTAAATGAGCGCTATAAATCACAGAATGTTTCTTTTCAACTTCCATCATTAAAGGTAAACAGCTTTTCTCTTCCTTTACTTGAAAAACTATCGGAAGTACGTAAATCAGGTCTTACTTTTGCCGTAGAAACACCTGAAGAAGCATGGCAGCTTCGTCTTAATAAAGAGGTCTATGCCCAGCATCTTGTTGATGTAATTCTTGATGCAAAACAAAGGGGATGGAATAAAGCAAAGTTTTATTTTATGGTTGGTCTTCCTTTTCCAGAAACAGAAGAACTTACCGAAGAAAAAGCTATCGTTGACTTTATGCTGGACCTTCAGAACAGAACAAAGATCCAGTGTAATGTAAACGTTGGAACATTTATTCCGAAACCCCATACAGCATATCAATGGGCAAGACAAATTTCACCGGAAGAATCAGATAAAAAGCTGGCATACATTAGAGAACATCTTCCGAGGGGGAAATTTCACGTCGGTACACACGATATAAATACAAGTTATCTTGAAGGTCTTCTTTCTCGTGGAGATAAACGGGCAGGGAAGGTAATCCTGTCTGCTTTTAATAAGGGAGCCCGTCTTGATGCATGGGATAATCATTTACGAGAAAACCTAAAGTATTGGGAATCTGCATTCAAAGAAGCTGATTTTGATGTCAAGCAATCCATTCTTAGAGAGCGCAGCAAAGATGAAGTCCTTCCTTGGGATAATATTTCACTGGGAGTTGCAAAAAATTTCTATAAAAAAGAATGGGATAAAAACGAACGTGAAGAGCTTACACCAAAATGTATGCCGGACTGTAATCACAGATGCGGGGTGTGCAACAATAAAACCTGCGTAAATATTGATAATAAACCTCAAGATGTGCAAAAAAATACACAACCTGTTAATAATTCTGTCTACCCGGAGTGGAATATACCTGTTATGTACCGGGTTATTTTTGAGTTTACAAAGAAAAATGGTGGTGAATATATTTCCCATCTTTCACAAGTTGAATTTTTCAACAGAGCCTTTTTAAAATGTGGTCTTCCAGTAATTTATACAACAGGTTTTAATCCGCTTCCTCGTCTTGAATTTGCATCAACACTTTCGCTTGGAATTTCTTCTGATGCAGAAATT